>DASVMV010000156.1:0-14652 GCA_036384155.1 Micromonosporaceae bacterium | reverse complement strand
CGGCCGGCGCACGGATGGCCGAAGACCGTGGCGCCGAAGGCCCGCGCCCGCTCGAGGGCGTGACGGTGGTCATCACCGGCACGCTGTCGACGTACTCCCGTGATCAGGCAGCCGAGGCGGTGCAGGCGCAGGGCGGCCGGGTCAGCGGTTCGGTCTCGAAGAAGACGACGTTCGTGGTTGTCGGCGAGAACCCCGGCTCCAAGGCCGACAAGGCGACGGCGCTGAAGGTGCCGACGCTCGACGAGGCGGGTTTTACTCTTCTCCTGGCGAAAGGGCCAGAGGCGGCCAGTAAAGTCGCACAGGACACTAAAGGGTGAGGGGACGCGTGTCACTCCCGCGGGCGATGTAGTAGTGGTTGCGGCGAGTCACGTATCTCAAGTTCGTCACGACTCTGTCCACTTCGCGCCTGGTGCACACCCACACTGCGGACCTGGGGCGTTTGATGAGGTAGGCGAAGCGCGGCCCCGGCCAGGCCGCGACGAGGCTTCGGGAGGTGCGATGGAGGCCGCTGCGTTGCGGAACTCCGTTCCTCCGGAACGCGCCGCTGCCTTCTTCGGTTTCGTGTGGACCGTCATCGCGCTCGCCGCGTTCGTCTGCGCCCGCCCGCTGGTCGACCTGGCCGGCCGGTTGCCGGACCTTCCGCCCGCCTTCTGGGTGATGGCACTGTCCGCCGTGGTCTTCGACGCCCGGCCGTTCACGCCGCCCGGGCGGCGCCAGACCTCCGCGGTCTTTCCCTCGGTGTGCTTCACCTTCGCCATCCTGCTCGCCTACGGCCTGGCCCCCGCGGTCGCCGTGCAAGCCGCGGCGGTTGCGGTTTCCGGCTTTCGCATGCGCCACGCCGTGTGGCGGTCGGTCTTCAATGTGGCCCAGTACGGACTCTCGCTCGCCGCCGCCGCGCTGGTCACCGGCCTGTCGCCGGCGGCGTTCGACTCGGGTCGCGGCGAGCCCCGGTGGGCCGACGTGGCCGTGGTCGTGGCGGCGGCGCTGGCCTGGCTGGCCGTCAAGTACGGCACCGTCACCACGGCCGTCCGGCTGCGCTTCGGCGGGCGCTGGTGGGCGATCTTCAAGTCGGGCCTGGCGTTCGAGGTATTGGCGACCGGCTCGCTGCTGCTGCTTGGACCGGTGCTCGTGGCGGACGCCCGGGCAAACCCGGCAGTGATCGCCCTCATCCTGGTGCCGCTGTACGCCGTGTACCGGCTGTCGCGGCTGTCGACCGAGCAGGAGTACCTCGCGCGGCTCGATCCGCTGACCGGCCTGCTCAACCGTAAGGCCCTGCTGGCCGAGGTGAACGAGCAGATCGCCATCCACGGCGAGTTGGCGGCGAAGGGAGCGGCCGCCCGGCACGTGGCACTGCTGCTGATCGATATCGACCGGTTCAAAGACGTCAACGACGCACTCGGTCACGGCGTCGGCGACCGGCTGCTGGTCGAGGTCGGCAAGCGCCTATCCGCGACCGTGGGCCCCGGGGAAGTAGTGGCCCGCCTCGGCGGCGACGAGTTCGCGATCGTCGCGCCCCGGTTGAGCGACGTCGACGAGGCCCGCGACCTCGCCGGTCGGGTCGTCACCACGCTCGCCGACCCGGTGGTGCTCGACGGCCTGCCGCTCGACGTCGGCGGGTCGATCGGCATCGCTCTCTACCCCGACCACGGCAGCGACTTCGCCACCCTTATGCAGCACGCGGATGTGGCGATGTACGACGCGAAGCACCGCGGCGACACCGTTGCGGTCTACGCCCCCGACTCCGACCACAACTCGCCGGAGCGGCTGAACCTCCTGGCAGACCTGCGCCGGGTACTCGAGGCCAAGGGCGATGCCCCAGAGGCGGGCGAGATCGCCATGTACTACCAGCCGCAGGTGGACATCGACTCGGGCGAGGTCGTGGGGGTCGAGGCGCTGCTGCGTTGGCGCCACCCCACGCGGGGGATGGTTGATCCGGAGGAACTGATTCGGGTCGCCGAGCAGAGCCCCGTCATGCGCCTGTTGACCCGCCGGGTGGTCGACGACGTGGTCGAGCAGGTCGCGAAGTGGGGAGCCGCCGGGCTCAGCCTGCGCACCGCCCTCAACGTCAGCGTCCGCGACCTGCATACGGGGGAGATCGCCGATCAGATCGCCGACCGGCTCGCCCGGTACGGCGTCTCGCCGGCACACCTGCAGCTGGAGATCACCGAGGGTGCCCTGATGGCCGATCCGCGCCGGGTGCTGGCCACCATCGCCCGGCTGGACAAGATCGGCGTGGCGATCGCCCTGGACGACTTCGGCACCGGCTACTCGTCCATGCAGCACCTTCGCCGGCTTCCGCTGGCCGAGGTCAAGGTCGACCGGTCGTTCGTACTCGGCATGGCGGTCGATGCCGACGACGCGGCGATTGTCCGCTCGGTGATCGAACTCGCCGGCGCGATGGGCCTGCGCGTGGTGGCCGAGGGCGTCGAAGATGAGCGCACGTGGCGGCTCCTGCACGAGGCCGGTTGTCACGTGGCGCAGGGGTGGTTCTACGCGCGGCCGATGCCCGCCGACGAGTTGGCCGCCTGGCTCGCGCGCTACCGCCCGGTGCGGCCGAGTCCGGTCCGCCGCGACTGACATAGACTCGCTCGGTCACGGCGCTCCGGCACGGCGGCGCCGATTCGGCCGAGCACGAAGGGGGCACCGATGGCCGCCATCTCCCGCCAGGAGGTCGCGCATCTGGCGCGGCTGTCCCGGCTCGCCGTCACCGAGGAGGAGTTGGACCTGTTCGCGGGCCAGCTCGACGTCATCCTCCAGGCGGTCGCCCGGGTCGGCGAGGTGGCCGCGGCCGATATTCCGCCCACCTCCCACTCCGTGCCGTTGACCAACGTGCTGCGCGAGGATGTCGTGGTGCCCGGCCTCACGACCGAGGAGGCGCTTTCCGGCGCGCCCGACACCGAAGACAACCGCTTCCGCGTACCCCGGATCCTGGAGGAAGAGGCGTGAGCGCGAGGAGCGCAGCGAAGCAAGCCCCGCAGCGCGAACGAAAGGTGATCCGGTGACCGACCTGACCAGGATGACCGCGACCCAACTCGCCACGCTGGTGGCGAGCGGCGAGGTGTCCGCGGTGGAGATCGCCCGGGCGCACCTTGACCGGATCGCGGCGGTCGACGAGCGGGTGCACGCGTTCCTGCACGTCGACGCGGACGGAGCGCTCGACGCCGCCGGGGCCGTCGACACCCGCCGGGCGGCGGGCGACGACCTGGGGCCACTCGCCGGCGTGCCGGTCGCGGTCAAGGACGTGCTCACCACGAAGGGCCTACCGACCACGGTCGGCTCGCGCATCCTGCAGGGCTGGCGGCCGCCGTACGACTCGACGATTGTGCGGCGGCTGCGACAGGCCGGCACGGTGGTGCTCGGCAAGACCAACATGGACGAGTTCGCCATGGGTTCGTCCACGGAGTATTCGGCGTACGGACCGACGTACAACCCGTGGGACCTGAGCCGGATCCCGGGTGGTTCCGGCGGCGGCAGCGCGGCGGCACTGGCGGCGTACGAGGCGCCGCTCGCGATCGGCTCCGACACCGGCGGATCGATCCGGCAGCCCGGTGCGGTCACCGGGACGGTCGGGGCCAAACCGACATATGGCGGGACCTCCCGGTACGGTTTGGTCGCGTTCTCCTCGTCGCTGGACACGCCCGGGCCGTGTGCCCGCACCGTCGAGGACGCCGCCCTGCTGCATGCGGCGATCGCCGGCCACGACCCGCGCGACTCGACGTCGATCCCGGCGCCGGTGCCCCCGGTGGTGGAAGCGGCGCGGCAGGGCGCTTCCGGCGACCTGACCGGGGTCAGGCTCGGCCTGGTGACCGAGTTCGCCGGCGAGGGCGCCGAGCCCGGGGTGCTGGCCGCGTTCCGGGACGCCGTCGACGCGCTGACCAAGCTCGGCGCCGAGGTGGTCGAGGTCTCCTGCCAGCATTTCCAGTACGCCCTGCCGGCCTACTACCTGATCGCGCCCAGCGAGTGCTCGTCGAACCTGGCCCGCTTCGACGGCGTGCGCTTCGGTCTGCGCGAGGGCGACAACGGGGTGCGGACCCTGGAAGAGGTCATGTCGCTGACCCGGGACGTGGGCTTCGGGCCGGAGGTCAAGCGGCGGATCATGCTCGGGACGTACGCGCTGTCGTCCGGCTACTACGAGGCCTACTACGGGCAGGCGCAGAAGGTGCGTACCCTGATCACCCGCGACTTCACGGCGGCGTTCGACCGGGTGGATGTCCTGATCTCGCCCACGACGCCGTTCGTGGCGTTCCCGTTCGGTTCGCGGACCGGTGATCCCTACCAGATGTACCTCGCCGACCTGTTCACCATCCCAACCAACCTTTACGGCGGGCCGGGCATCTCGGTGCCCTGCGGACTGTCCGAGGGGCTGCCGGTGGGCCTGCAGGTGATGGCACCGACGATGGCCGACGATCGGATGTACCGGGTGGCGGCCGCCCTGGAGTCCGCCGTCGGCACGTTCACCCCGCCGTCGCTGTAGGCCGCTGCTGCACAGCCCGGCGCGTCGCGGTCGATGTGAGCTGGCCCGCGACCCCAGGCCTCAGCTTTCGGGCAAACGGATTCACGAGCCGATGCGGCGGGCGCCGCGAACGAAACGGGAGCCATCCCATCGGAACTCGTCGGTGACCGGGACCGTCGCACCCGCCGCGTTGGCGTCCGGCTCGCGGTAGCCCGCGGAACTGACCACCACCGTCTGGCCGCGCACCGAGATTCCCTTGAATCGCAGACCGCGGTCGTCGGTACCGTCCCGGTAGCCGAGGAGCACGGTGAGACGGCGCCAGGTGGCAGGGCCGGCCGTGGCTTGGAAGACGAGCAGTTGTTGCGGCCAACTCGACGTCGCGCCGGTGCACGAGGCGGCGACGAACACCTCCGGCCGGCCGTCGCCGGTCGCATCGCCGCGGACGACCAGGTGAATCTCGTGTCTCGGATCTTCATGCGGGCAGTCCAGCGTCGCGCCAACGAGGCTCTCCCAGCTGCCCGCGTGGCTCGGGTGCGGAGCCGGATCAGACGCCGCGGGCGTCGGGCCGGACGTCGACCCGGCGTTGCTGGCCCCGGCCGCGCTCGGCTCGTCGATGCGCCGCGGCGGCTGCCAGCTGAAGGCGTACGCGCCCAACGCGCTGGCGGCCAGCACGAGCGCCAGGGCCGTGCTCGCGGCCACCGGCGCCCCCGCGATCCACGAAAGCGGGGCAGCTGACCGAAGTAGGCCGGTTGCCGTGCGTGCCCGGCGGGCCGCCAGCCACGTCGCGAGAAGCGCCTCCACCGCCTGGCTCGCAACCGCGATCAGCAGCGCTGGAACGGCGATGGCCAGCGGTAGGTCGCTCAGCGCCATCCCCACGTCCGCCGCCACCAGTCCCGGCAGGTCGGACAGCTCGCGGGTCGCGTTGGTGGCCCAGTTCAGCGCGGCCGCGTAAGCCGCCTCCTCGGCGATGACCAGGCCCGAGACGACCGCCAACGCCGACCACCTGGCCACGAATACCCGGTACGGGCTCACGCTCTCCCGCGTCCGCGTCGCTGACCATTCGACGAGGACGCCCGTGGCGGCAATGGTGATGAGCTGGAACACGTTGACGGCCAGCGGGCGCGGGACGGCGAAGAACCTGTCCGGCCAGGGCAGGTAGTCCAGCAGCTCCGCAAGCGGGCTGGGCAGGCCCGGACCTGTTCCATTCAGCCCGGCGCGGGCTTGCGTGTCGAGAGTCAGCATCCACATGAGGTACCGGGAGGAGCCAAGGACCAACCACCACGAGGCGGCCACCGCGAGGCTGATCAACCAGCCGTGGCGCCAGGTCTTGGTTTCCGGCGAGGACGCGGCCGGCTGTTGCGCCTCCCTCGAGGCAGGTAGGCACATGGCCGCCGCGCACGCCGCCAACCCGACCGCCGTTCCCTGAACGGCAGCAGGGTGGGCCATCCGCAACCCAAGGGCTAGCGCCGTAGCCGCCTCACTGCGCGTGTTGGCGGTGAACCAGACCGGCACCGCCCACACGGCGACCGACAGCACCCCTGCGAACGGACCGACTAGGAGACCGGCGACCAGCAGCCAGGCCCGCGAGGTCAGGCAGGCCCGGTCGAACACGCAGCGGCCCATCACCGCCAGCACGGCGGCGAAGGCAAGGATCCGCAGCGCCTCCCGCGGTGGGGACACCGGATCGAACCCCTCCGGATCGGCCGCGAATGCCAGGAGGCTGTCGAACCAGCAGCGCCTGACGGCACAGCCCACACGCGCGTCGTAGGGCACCACTGGCACGGTGAGCGCAACGTGCAAGGCCACGGCGGCGACGGCCGCGGCGGCCCACCGCACCCGTATCACGGACCGGGCCGCGGCGCGGCCGACAAGCGGAATGGCGGACCTTTGTCCGGACGCTCGACCCTGCCCCGCTTCTCGCCGTTGATCCAGCTGACGGCGACCCGCCAGGCGCAGTCGCACGTGTCCGTCGTGGCGATCACGGCCAGCACAGCTATGTCGGTATTGGAGACCGTGAACGGCAGTTGGACCCGGTCGGCCGAAGGAATCGCGGTGGCGCGGCGAGGAGGTGGTGGCACCCAGGACTGGTACATCGACCGCAGGGAGACCGTCTCGCCGACGGACAACCTGTCGAGGTCAATCAACACGTACTTGATGTCCACGGGGCCGCCGCCATCGCACCTTGGTTTCAGGAGCTGACCGGCCAGCGGCGGGCGCCGGGCGACCAGAGTCACCAGGACATCGTCGATGACCAGCGCCGTCCGGCTTGAGCCGCGCAGCGTGAGGAAGGTCTCTGACTCGTTCGCCAGCACCGCCCCGTGCTGATGCAGCCACTTCTGGTAGGTGACGGGTCGTTCCACGGCCCACCGCGGGTCGGGTGCCTGCGCCGACCGGTCGGGAACGACCCAGCCCTCATCCTGGCTGCATGGTGCGTTGGTGGCGCCGCTGGCCACGCTGACGCTCGGATCGGCCGAGCCGCCGCCGAACGCCCTGCGGATGTCCTCGCACATGCCTGCGGAGAGTACGACGACAGCGACGACCACCGCGGCCGACACCAGCCGGAGCCGCTGGCGGGTCGACCGCGACGTCGGGGCTGGCGGCGGGAAGTAATTGTGCTGGACGTTGTGGCCGCCGTACTGGACACCCTGACCCTGTCGAAGGTCGACGGTCGGCGGTGGCGGAACGTCCCGCTCGTTGCCCTCGGGGCTCATCAGAGATGCGGTGGGACGGAGTACCGGTTGATCTGGTGATTCCGGTCCCCCACCTGCACCCCCTGGGCGCCGCGCAGGTCGACCCGGTACTTTCCGGCGTCGCTGCCGGACCGGTCGAGCAGCGCCAACAACCGCTGGGCCGCTTCGATCACCTGTGGATCGGTGCACACTCCGCTCTCGACGAGCTCCTTTTCCAGTGGTGCGCGCCATGTCTGGGGGTCGGCTTCGTGCTCCATCAAGGCCACCTCGCCCGCCGGCCTACCAGCGAGCCGAGTGGACATCAGCAGTTTCAGTTTGTGGTACGCATCCTTGACGGCAGTGGCGGCGGTGTCGCTGGCACCGCTGAGGGCCCCAGTGGCCAGCGCCGCGATGACGAGCGTCACTGGGTCCATGCAGTTCCTCCCGGGCCGGTGGGTTACGCGTCAGTAGATTCTCACCCGGGAGTCGCCGTGTCAGTACCGCAGCGGCCATCAATGCGATCGGTTGGGCCGACTCGTCGCCGAGCGGTCGGCAGAACTGGATGGAGCCATCCCCTCGTCGAATAGAGGCCGAACGAGCCGCAGCCGGTCCAACCAGTAGGCTTGAGGTCGTTCTGTCCGGATCACGGCGATAGCTGGAGCGCGCATGAGCACGATGGTCCCGCCCTCGTACGACGAGGTCGTCGAGCGCTACGAGCCGGTGATCGGCCTGGAGACCCACGTCGAATTGGGCACCCGGACCAAGATGTTCTGCGGCTGCCCCACCGACTTCGGCGGAGCCCCCAACACCCGGGTCTGCCCGGTCTGCCTCGGCCTGCCCGGTTCGCTCCCGGTGGCCAACAAGGCCGCGATCGAGGCGACCATCCGGATCGGGCTCGCGCTCAACTGCACGATCGCGTCCTGGTGCCGGTTCGCGCGCAAGAACTACTTCTATCCAGACATGCCGAAGAACTATCAGATCAGCCAGTACGACGAGCCGCTGTGCGTCGACGGTTGGCTGGACATCGACGTCGACGGGACGATGGTCCGGATCGGCATCGAGCGGGTGCATCTCGAAGAGGACACCGGCAAGACGTTGCACGTCGGCGGCGCCACCGGCCGGATCCACGGTGCCACGGAGTCGCTGGTCGACTACAACCGGGCCGGCATCCCGCTGGTGGAGATCGTGACGAAGCCGATCCCCGGCACCGGGGCGCTCGCGCCCACGGTGGCCCGGGCGTACGTCACTGAGCTGCGCGACGTGATCCGGTCGTTGGGCGTGTCCGACGTACGGATGGAGGAGGGTTCGTTGCGCTGCGACGTCAACACCTCCCTGACTCCGGTCGGCGCGACCGAGTGGGGCACCCGCACCGAGACCAAGAACGTCAACTCTCTGCGGTCGGTCGAGCGGGCCGTGCGCTCGGAAATGATCCGGCAGGCGGCGGTGCTCGCCGCCGGCGGGCGGGTCACCCAGGAGACGCGGCACTTTCACGAGGAGACCGGTGACACCACGCCGGGCCGGTCCAAGGAAACCGCTACCGACTACCGCTACTTCCCGGAGCCCGATCTCGTCCCGCTGGCGCCCGATCCGGCCTGGGTGGCCGCGCTGAAAGAGGGCCTGCCCGAGCTGCCGCGCCGGCACCGCAAGCGGCTGCAGGAACAGTGGGGCCTGTCTGCGCTCGACATGCAGTCCATCGTCAACGCCGGCGCGGTCGAGCTGATCGAGCAGACGGTGGCCGCCGGGGCCACGCCGGCCGGCGCCCGCAAGTGGTGGCTCGGTGAGCTCGCCCGCCGGGCCAACGAGTCCGGCGTCGACCTGTCCTCGGTCGGCGCCACCCCGGTTCAGGTTGCCGAGCTGCAGCGGCTGGTCGACGACGGCAAGCTCACCGACAAGCTGGCCCGGGTGGTGCTCGAGGGCGTGATCGCGGGAGAGGGCTCGCCCAGCGAGGTGATGGCCAACCGCGGTCTGGAGGTCGTCTCGGACACCGGCGCGCTGTCCGCCGCCGTCGACGAGGCGATCGCCGCCAATCCCGACATCGCCGACAGGGTACGGGGCGGCAAGGTGGCGGCGGCCGGCGCGCTCGTCGGCGCGGTCATGAAGAGCACCCGCGGGCAGGCCGACGCGAAGAGCGTGCGTGAGCTGATCCTCAGCCGCCTCGGCGGGGAGGCGTAGCGGTACAGCGGCCGAGTTCGGGGTATCTGCCAGCGATGCCCCAGCGATATGACCATTATGACCGGATCGCGATCGGCACCGGGGCGAAGGGCTGAGGCTGAGGCTGGCGGACGCGCCGACGCCCGCGAGCCGCGGCGGTCAGCGGGTGGGCGTCGGGGTGACCGGGACCTTCTGGTCGCCGCGGGCCGGGTCCGGCACGATGTGCCGTACCAGGTTGACCTGAGACTCGCCGGTGCCGCCCACGCTGATGTCGTCGTACGCCTGCAGCAGCCGGGCCTGGTCGAAGTAGAGGATCGACATGGTCAGCGGGGTGGGTTTCTCTCCCTCGAGGCCCCGCAGCCCGGCGCCCCCGGTCGAACCCTGCACCAGCAACTGCGTGGGGTGATCGGGAGACACCTCGGGAAGCCGCACCGCCCGTCGCTCGTGGACGTGGCCGGCGAGGACGAGCGGGACGAGCCCGGACAGCGGACCGGCCGACGCCGGATCGTGGACCAGGGCGATGTTGGCCGGCCGGGGCGACTGGCGGATGGTTGTGGCGAGCTGCTCGCCCGCCCCGATCACCTGCTCGGCGGTGGGTTGGTCGAGGCCACCGGCCGCCGGTGCCGTGCTCTTGTCGGGGGTGAAGCGGGGATCTCCAATGCCGGCGATGGTCAGGCCGGCCACGGTGGTGACGGAGTTGTTCAGCACGGTGGTGTTGGGCTGCCGGTCCACCGCTGCAGCGGTGGCCGCCGAGTCGTGGTTGCCGCGAATGAAGATGTAGGGCTTCTTGAGCAGCGCGATCGAGGCCACGAACGACGTCTCCGGCTCGCTGCCCCAGTCGGTCATGTCGCCGGTGTCGATGATGACGTCGATGTTGAACTGCTCGACCACGGTGCGGATGAGCTGCCAGGCGGCCGGATTGAGATGCATATCCGAGATGTGCAGCACCCGGGTGGTGCCGGGCGCCGGTTCGTACACCGGCAGCGCCGAAATGGTGGTGTAGAGCTTGCTGACGTTGCCGACCAGCCGTTCCAGTTGTGCGGCGTACCGGCCGTAGTCGTTGGCGATCCGACGGGCGTCGCCCACGATAGCGGGGGCGTTGACCAGCAACCCCTCGTACCGCGGCTCGTCGAGCGCGCTGGGCCGCGCGGTGGCCCCGGCGACGCCGACGCTTCCCGCGGCGATCACCAGCGCCAGCCCGCCGGACCACGCCACCCGGCGTACGTCCCGGAAGACGAGCGCGGACAGGACGAGCGCGGCGAGTACGGCGACCGCGATCGTCCGCAGCCCGACCCGGATCACGGCATTGGTCACGTCGGTCACCGCGGTCCGGCTCAGGTAATTGATGGCGTCCGGGTTGTGCAGAAGTGACTCGACCCGGGCCTGGTCGAGCGCTCCCAGCTGCAGCGACAGGTGCGCCGGACCGTCGTGGGTGTCGAGTTGGAGCGCACCGAGCGGCGGCACGCTGACCGTGGTGCCGCCGGTCAGCGTCGGCGTGACCGAAACCTGGGCGCGGAAGGGTCCCACCTCCGTGTACACCCGGCCGCCCAGCAGCACTCCGATGATCACGGCGGCGAGGGTCAGTAGGAGGACTGCCGCGCCGGCTCTCAGGCGGCGGGCGGCTGTGGCGCGCGGGGGTCGGGGTGTCCGGCGAACCATGCGCCAGAACGCCGGAGCCCTCTTGGCTCCGGCGGACCGCTCCTGATCTTCACGCCCGTCCATCCTCAAATCATTACCTGCCCGGGAACAGATCTTGGGAAACCCGCGCAAGCGGGCGGGTCAACTCTTTCCGGCGGCGGCACCGGAGAACACCAACCGCAGGATGCGATCGTCGTCCGGGCGCGGGTCGCCGCGCCCGTCGCGGTTGGAGGTAGACACCCACAGCGAACCGTCGGGCGCCACGACGGCGGTGCGCAGCCGACCGTACTTCTCCCGCAGCAGGTCCCGCGGCTGGCCGAAGACCCCACCCTGGGCGGTCAGCTCGACGAGCCAGAGCCGCTCGCCACGCAGGCAGGCGGTGACGAAGATCCGTCCCACGGTGGCAGCGCCCGAGCAGGACGCCTCTTCGGTACGCCACACCACGATCGGGTCCACGTACCTCGGATTTCCGCCTTTGCCCTCGACCTCCGGCCAGCCGTAGTTCCGGCCCGGCTCGATGAGGTTTACCTCGTCCCAACTGTCCTGGCCGAACTCCATCGCGTACATCCGCTTGTCCGCGGTCCAGGCGATGCCCTGCACGTTGCGGTGCCCCAGCGACCAGACCAGCGAGGTGCCGAACGGGTTGCCCGGCGCCGGCCGGCCGTCCCGCGTCATCCGCAGGATCTTGCCGCCGAGACTCGCCGGGTCCTGGGCGAGCCCCCGCTGCGTAGCGTCGCCAGTTGTGGCGTACAGGAACCCGTCGGGTCCGAAGGCGAGCCGACCGCCGTTGTGCAGGCCGGACAACGGGATGCCGGTCACGATCGGCGCCGGCTCGCCGCCGAGCTTGAACCGGACGATCCGGTTGTCCTCCGTGGTCGAGTAGTAGGCGAAGACGGTCCGGTCCGTGGCGTACGAGGGGGAGACGGCGATGCCAAGCAGTCCGCTCTCGCCCTGGGCGTCGACGTCGTCGAGGGTCTGGACGGTCGTCACGGTGAGCCCGCCTGGGCCGGACTCCGGACCGACCTTCAGGATCTTCGCGGTGTCGCGTTCGGTGACCAGAGCGCCGCCGTCGGGGAGAAACGCGATTCCCCAGGGAACCTCAAGGTTCTTGGCCACCACGGCCACCGCGACATCCTGCTCGAGGCCGCCGCTGGTGCGGCTGGGTGCGACTGATGGGGTGGGAAAGGTGGGCGGCTGTCCGGCCGGGTCCGGCACCGGCGGGCCGAAGCTGCAACCCGGCGCCAGGAGCAGGGCCGCGCCGAGGACGGCGACGCCGAGGGGGCGGGCGCGGCGGAGGTTCACCTCGCCCAGACTAGCCGGGCGGGGCACTCGCCAGCGGGCGCGCCGGCCGTGGCCAACAGGTGCCGGCGGGCGGTGCCCACCCTCGGGTCGGGGCGCCAGGCGTCACGGTCTCCCGCCGCCAGCCCTGGTCCCCGATTCTCCGGTGAGCATCTCGGCGAGCCCCTGGACCTGCTCGTAGCGGAGGGTGCCGGCAGGGAGGGGGCCGTCGGTGGCGATTGCGTTCAGCGCGCGGACCGCTGCGGTCAGCGCTGCGCGGAAGAGCAGCGAACCGCAGCTGACCCGGGCGACACCCAGCTCGGCGAGCTGGCGCAGGCCCGGTCCGCTCGGCGACACGAGGAGGTTCACCGGGCGGTCCACCGCACGGACCAGTCGCTCGATGAGCCCGGGATCGGTCAGGCCCGGCACGAACACGCCGTCCGCTCCGGCCGCCGCGTACGCCGCCAACCGGCGCACCGTACCGTCCACACTGATCGGTGGTCGGGCGGCCAGCCAGAACGTGTCGGTGCGGGCGTTGACGAACAGGTCGGGAACGGCGGCCTTGACGGCCGCGATCACCGACCGCTGCTGGGCCACCGGAGCAAGCGTGCCGTCGCTGCGGCCGTCTTCGAGGTTGATTCCCACGACCCCGCAGTCGTGAAGGCGGCGGGCCGTCTCGGCCACCGCCGCTGGGTCCGTGTCGAAGCCGCCTTCCAGGTCCACCGACAGCAGGCAGGGCAGGCCGGCCAGGCGTTCGGCCAGGGCGAGGGTCTCGGCCCGGGTGGCGGCCCGCCCGTCCGGTCTGCCCGCGGCGGCCGCTACGCCGAGGCTGGTCGTGCCCACCGCTGGGAACCCGCTGGCCGCGAACAGCGCCGCGGATGCGACGTCCCAGGCGTTGGGCAGGAGCAGCGGCTCACCGGGCCGGTGCAGTCGGCGGAACGCCTCGCCGCGGCTCACCGGGCCAACACCGCCTCGACCACGCCGGTTGCGATCGCGAGGGCATGATCCCGCCCCGGGCACACCCGGTGTGGTCCGCCGAAAGTCAGCGGATCCGGGCCGCCCCGTCCGGGCCGGAACACGTCCGGGTCGGCGAACGCCGAGGGATCGCGGTTGGCGGCCGCGAGATCGAGTACGACGATCGCTCCGGCGCTGACGGCGACACCGGCGATCCGCAGTGGAACCGTGGCCAGCCGTCGCGTCTGCCGCACCGGCGGGTCGTAACGGAGCGTCTCGGCGAGCAGATCCGACACCGGCCAGCGGCCCGACGGGTGGCGGCGCGCGGCGGCGACGGCGTTTCCGATCAGGCCGGCCGTGGCGTCGTACGCCTGCACGAGCAGTCCGATCCGGGCCGCGCGGGTTTCCGGGTCGCCGGGTCCCGCCAGGTCGAGGAGCCGCGCCACCGCCGCATCCGCGTCCGGCGCGGCCGACCCGAAGTACGCCCGTGCCACCGCCGGTACCGCCTCAAGTGCCAGTCGGCCGTCCAACCCGAGGGCGGTGGCCAGTACCTCGACCGGGACCCGCCGGGCAGCGCCCTCGACATCCGGGAACTTGTCGGCTCTCGCCCGCGCGGCCGCGCGCAACGTTGGTACGTCGACGCCGGCCAGGTCGACGACCGCCGCCGCGCGTCGCCGCCGGTGGTCCTCGCCGGCACTGAATCGGGCGACCGTGCCCCGCAACCAGGCGGCGGAACCGAGCGGGCCGGCCGGGGCCGCCGGCGGAGGGGCGAACCGGGGATCGGCGAGGATCGCTGCGATGTCGACGTACCGGGTGAGGACTCGCTCGCTGCGCTCGCTCATGCCCGTCCTCGCTGCGCTGCGGGCGGGCATGAGGCTCCAGCCGCCCTGTGCCTGATGGTTCGCTCGCTGCGCTCGCTCATGCCCGTCACGCTACGGCTGCGACGTTGCGGTGCCGGCCGAAGTGTCGTACCGGATGCTGATCTGGTGTCCGTGACGCTCCTGCTGGCCCGGCTGGCCGCCCTGCTCGCCGACGGCACCCGGGCGGCGATCTGCCTCGCGCTGCTCGGCGGGCGGGCCTGGACGGCTGGCGAACTGACGCGGCATGAGTGGCGCCGTCCACCGCCAGCGGCCATTTGACGCTGCTGGTCGAGGGCGGCCTGCTCACCCAGGTGCGCCAGGGCCGGCACGTTACGTTCGGCTCGCCGACCCCACGTGGCCCAGCTCCTCGAAGACTTCGCCGCTCATGCCGATCGGACGGCGCCGGTCGTGCCCCCGCGGACGTCGCGATCACCGACGCCCTGTTGCGGACCGGTCTGCTCCAGGAAGCGACCGGCTTCGCGCTGACCGACGCCGGCCTGGCCTGGTTCGCCGACACGCTCGGAGGGCTGACCTGCTCGGCGTCGACCTGGCCGGCACCCGCTGATCACCGGGTCCGTTCCAACCCGCTCGCGAGGGGTCGACGGGTTGTCGGGTCGCCAGCATGCGGCAACGGCCCGCGGTGTTTCCG
>DASVMV010000155.1:0-5308 GCA_036384155.1 Micromonosporaceae bacterium | reverse complement strand
TCCGTGACGATCACGAGGTGACCCGGTCGGCGATCAATCTTCCGCGTACCGCCCAGGCCCTTGCCGTGAGCGGAATGCTGCCGTCCGGGTTGGTGGGGAGGCGTGCCCGCAACAGGTCGCCGAGCTGACGCCGGTGCTCGTCGGGCAGCGACATGACGTACCCAGGTGCAGGACCCTGGCCGCCGAGAAAGGGCCGCCAGTAGTCGTCGAAATCGGCGAACACGGTCGGTAACTCCATTGCCTCGACGGCCACGTCCGTCAAGCCGGCGTCCGCCCACAGGTCGCGCAGCGGCTCGGGCCGGCACAGCGGGAACCGGCGGCCCTCGTCCAGTTCGCCCGCGGCCGGGTCGATCTCGGCTGCGGCGTCCCAGAAATACCGCATCATCGCCATGCCCTCGGCATAGTCCCAGACGTACGCAGCGGCCATGCCGCCCGGCGCGGTGACCCGGGCGACCTCCGCCGCGGCGCGGCGCGGATCGGGTACGAAGTTGAGCGCGAGCCCGCTCACTACGGCGCCGA
This sequence comes from Micromonosporaceae bacterium, assembly GCA_036384155.1. Taxonomy (GTDB): domain Bacteria; phylum Actinomycetota; class Actinomycetes; order Mycobacteriales; family Micromonosporaceae; genus DASVMV01. The sequence continues at coordinate 4,789 of DASVMV010000155.1, read as the reverse complement.
ACCGGCGGTCGGGCAGCGGTAGCGCCTGTGCGTCGCCCACGCAGAAGGCAGCCCGTGCGTCGCGGATCCGAGCGCGAGCCGTTGCCAGGAAACCTTTGGCGGTGTCGACGCCGATGACCTGGGCGGGATGCGCCACGGCCAGCACGGTTGCCGTCAACGCGCCGCTGCCACACCCGAGGTCCAGCCAACGCCGCCCGCCGGGCACATCCAGCCAGCGCAGGAACAATTCTGCGACCCGGCGGCTCCACCGTCCGACGTAGGCGTCGTACGCATCGCCGACCGCCCATACCTCCCGCACCATGTCCGCACCCTACGACCGCGTGCCGCCCCGGAACAGGGAGACGGTCTGGGCGAGCATTCCGATGCCGCTGCCGATCATGGCGACCACCAGGACCACCCGGACGACCCGTGCCCAGTCGACCGGGGTGGGGTCGAAGTCGAACGGGAACACGCGCCAAACCTGGACGAGGGCGGCAAGGCCAACGGCCGTGCTCAGGATCTCCCCGAGCGAGGTCAGCCAGGCATAGTCGGCGAAGACGTAGAGCAGGTTTGCGACGAGGCCGGCGAGGATCGACGCGTTGACCAGGGGCAGGACATCGACGGTGTCGTTGGTGAGAAAGGGCAGTGCAGCCCAGCTGGGCCATGCGTTGACGGCGTAGAAAAGGGCCGCGTTGACGAGGGCGCCGACAAGGTGGCCGGCGCGCTGGGGGGTGCGGGACTGCCGAGTGGGCGAGGCGGTGACGGTCATGGCAACCTCCGCCGGAGTTCCGGTCTGCCCCGACCGTACGGCGGCTACGGCCGCTCCGGTCAGGGTCGAAGGTCCGCACCCGCCGGGACCCACCCGAGGCGCCGAAGGTCCCGCCGGGCACAGGGCGGTCGGCTCTGGCTGGCGGCCGGTGAAAGGTGCGACCGTCCGGAGGGGAGCGACCCGCCCGGAGGAGGTAACCGGAGATGGTTGGCGTGCCCGCGCCGCAGGCGACCGCTACGCCGCCCGGCGTCGCGACCACTCCGGTGCTGTCGTGCGTCGGTCTGCGCAAGGCGTACGGGAGCCTGGTCGCCGTCGACGGCCTGTCGTTCCAGATCGCGCCGGGCGAAACATACGGTCTGCTCGGGCCCAACGGCGCCGGTAAAACCACCTGTATCTCGATGGTTGCCGGCATCCTGTGGCCCGATGCCGGCCGTGTCGAGATCCGCGGGCAGCCGATGGGCAAGGGCGGCGTCGCCGTCAAGCGGCGGATCGGGTACGTGCCGCAGGAGGTGGCGGTGTATCCGGATCTGACCGGGCGGGAAAACCTCCGCTTCTTCGCCGGCCTTTACGGCCTGACCGGATCGCCGGCCAGCACGCGCGTCGCCGAGGTCCTCGACCTGATCGGGCTACGCGAGCGCGCGGGTGACCGGGTCGCGAAGTACTCCGGCGGGATGCGCCGCCGGCTCAACATCGGCATCGGCCTGCTGCACCGCCCGGACCTGCTCATCCTCGACGAGCCCACGGTCGGAGTGGATCCGCAGAGCCGCAACGCGATCCTGGCCAGCATCGAGGCGTTGAGTGTCCACGGCATGGCCGTGCTGTACACCACCCACTACATGGAAGAGGCGCAACGGCTGTGTGACCGGGTCGGGATCATCGACAAGGGCCGGCTCATCGCCGAGGGCACGCCGCGGGAGCTGACGGCGTCGGTCGGCGAGCGGGACCGGGTGCGGCTGACCGCTACCGGCGACATCGACGCCGGTGCGCGGACGCTCCGTACGATCGCGGCCGTCCGGCAGGCCACACCACGTCCCGACGGCATCGACGTGCTGGTTGACGACGCCCGCACGGCGTTGCAGCGCATTTTGGACGTGGCCGCTGGCGCGGGCCTGCGGATCCGGTCGGTCGCGGTGGAGGAGCCCGATCTCGAGGCGGTCTTCCTGCACCTGACCGGCAAGAGCCTGCGGGACTGACCATGCGGGCAGCGTTGCGCATCGCCGCGAAGGACCTGCGCCAGCGGGTGCGGGACCGCTCGGCATTCCTGCTGGCCGTCGTCCTTCCGCTGGCGATGGCGTTCATCTACGGGTCGCTGTTCGGTCCGTCCGCCGAGCCCAGGGCCTTCGAGTACGGCGTCGTCGACCTCGACCGCGGACCGATCGCCGGCGCGTTCGTCGCGGACGTGCTGGAGCCGCTCGCGGCCGACGGCGTTATCCGGATCCGGGACGTGGCAACGGCCGACGAGGCGGAGCGGCTGGCCGACCGCGGATCCATAGACGCGGCCTTCGTCCTCCCGGCCGGGTTCAGCGCGGCATCCCTCGGCGCCGCCCCGGCGCGGATCCAGGTCCTCGGCGATATCGACGCTCCCATCGGTACGGAGGTCGCCCGCTCGATCGCCGGCGCGTTCCTCGCCGAGCTGACCTCGGTGCGGGTGGCGGTCGCCGCCGTCGCCCACCACGGCGATGGCCGCCCGGTCGATCGGGACCGGCTGGCCCAGCTGGCCGAACGGGCCCGGAACATCGCCACGCCGGTCGTGCTCCAGAACGTCACCGCCAGCACCAAGGTGCTCGGTCTCAAGGCGTACTTCGCCGCCGGCATGGCCATCTTCTTCTTGTTCTTCACCGTCCAGTTCGGAGTGGCGTCGTTGCTCGAGGAGCGGTCGAACGGGACGCTCGGCCGGTTACTGGCCGCGCCGATTCCGGCCGGCGCCGTGTTGGCCGGCAAGCTGCTGGCCAGCCTGGCGCTCGGCGTTGCCAGCATGGCGGTTCTGGTCACCGCCGCGGCTGCCCTCATGGGCATCCGCTGGGGCGACCCGGTCGGCCTGGCGCTGCTCGTGCTGTCCGCGGTACTCGCCGCGACGGGGGTCGCGGCGTTGGTGGCGTCGGTGGCACGTACCCAGGAACAGGCGGGCAGCTGGAACTCGGTGATCGCGGTGACGCTGGCAATGCTCGGCGGGGTCATGTTCCAGACGAGCCAACTCGGCGGTGTGGTGGCCGCGATCGGCCTGGCCACCCCGCACGCCTGGTTCCTGCGCGGGCTCGGTGAGCTGGCCGCCGGCGGTGGGGCGCGCGCGGTCCTGCCGGCAGTCGCCGCGATGCTCGGGTTCGCCGTCGTCGCCGGCGGCATCGCCGTGGTACGGCTGCGGAAGGCGGTGGCACCGTGAAGCTGCTGCTGATTGCCCGCGTCAACCTGCGCCGTACCTTGCGCGACAAGACCGCCGCGTTCTTCCTGGTCGTGTTTCCGATGCTGCTGATCCTGCTGATGGGCGTGATCTTCGGCGGTGCGGCCGAACCCAGGATCGCGATCGTGCCGGCGGACGGGCCGTTGGCGTCCCGGCTGCTTGCCGAGCTCCGGGCGGCCGACGGGCTCGCCGTGCGATTGGCCACGGACGCCGCGACCGCCACCGCCGCAGTCGAGCGCGGTGAGCTGGAAGCGGCTGTCCTGATCCCCGGCGACTACGACGCCCGTCTCGCCCGCGGCGGGCCGGTGACCGTGCGGTACCTCGCCCGTCCCGGGCTCCAGGGCCAGCAGATCGATGCGATCGTGTCGGCGGCGGTCGGGCGGGAGGCGGGTCGGCTCCGCGCCGCCCAATTCGTCGCCGCCGAGACAGGCGCGCCATTCGATCAGGCGCTTGCCGGAACGGAAGCTGCGGCCGGTGGAGTGCCCGCGCTGTCCGTCGACGTCCGGCGTACGGGTGACGCGCTCTTCCCCGCGACGCTCGGCCGGTTCGACGTCGGCGCGAGTTCCCAGCTCGTACTCTTCGTGTTCCTGACGGCCATGACGGCGTCGGCCGCGATGATCGAGACACGGCAGTTCGGCGTGGCCCGTCGCATGATGGCCTCGCCGACGCCGGCCGGCGTCATCGTCGCCGGCGAGGCGCTGGGCCGACTGGCGGTCGCCGGGACGCAGGCGCTGATCATCATGCTCGGCTCGGCGGTCCTGTTCGGCGTGCGCTGGGGCGACCCGGCCGGCGCGGCCGCCCTGGTCATCGCGTTCGCGCTGGTGGCAAGCGGCGCGGGGATGCTTCTCGGCGCGACGGCCCGCACCACCCAGCAGTCGTTGGGCGTCGGGCTGCTGGCCGGCCTCGGCCTGGCGGCGCTGGGCGGCACCATGATGCCGCTGGAGTTCTTCTCACCGACGATGCGTACGCTCGCCCACCTGACGCCACACGCCTGGGCCGTGGACGGCTTTGCCGAACTGGTCCGGCGCGGCGGCGGCCTGACCGATGTCCTACCCCAGGTTGCGGTCCTGCTCACGATCGCCGCTGGACTTCTGGCCCTCGCCGCGTGGCGGCTGCGCCGGGTCATCGCCACCTGACGCTATCCGCTGGGTGCGCCAGAGCCGCAGTCCCGCCGCGCTGGCGGCGATCAACGCGGCCCCAGCCACGAGCAGCACGACCGCTCCGCCAGCGGCACCGTCCGTCCAGTCCCAGACCGCCTCGGGCGCCGAAATGGCCACCCCGACGACGCCCGCGACCAGCAGCACCACGTCCCGCTGCCACCGGTAGAGGGCGAAGCACGCCACCGCCACGGTGGCCGTGAATGCGTACGTCCAACCCTGCGCGCCAGGTTGGCCGATCGGCTGCTGCGCACCGACGAACGCCAGGGTCGCGCCGATCCCGAATGCGATGGGACGCGGACCGGCGACGCCGACGGCCGCGAGAACGATCCACGTCGTACCGAGGAGGAGGAGCACCACCCCGACGCCGAACGGTGACGTCACGCCTAAATCAGTCGCCGCGGACGTGGTCAGGAGCAGGCTCGCGGCGGCCGACCCCAGCAGCCCCGGTACGCTGGGCAGCGCCGCATAACCGGCCAGGGCAAC
>DASVMV010000154.1:0-18719 GCA_036384155.1 Micromonosporaceae bacterium | reverse complement strand
GTGATCGGCGATGTCGCGGGCGCGATCGGCGAGGCGGCGCGCGTCCTCCGCTCCGGCGGCCGGTTGATCGCCTTCCACGGCACCCCCACGCGGGAGCGGGACGATCACGATTTCACGACGGCGATATCCGGATTGGACTCGCTCCTGCGCCGCCCGGACGGCCCCGAAGCGCTCGATGCGGCGGCGGCCGCAGCCGGGCTGGCGCCGATCGGCGCGACGCTGTCGGCCCCGATCCGGTTCAACGAGTCGCCGAACGAGCTCGCCGACGGAATCGAGCAGCGGCTGTGGTCGTACCTGTGGGACGTCGACCCGGTGACCTGGCGCGACGTGGTGGCGCCGGTCGCCGACCGGCTCCGGCGGCTGCCCGACCCCGGGCGTCCGCGGCCTTACCTCAGCCGATCCCGGCTCGCGGTGTTCGAGGCCGCGTAGGGCGATTCATTCAGCGGGTCTGCTCGAGCCAGGAGGCGTACAGCTTTGCGTAGACCGAGTTCGGGTCACGCAACAACTCGGCGTGCGGGCCGCGCTGCACGACCCGACCGCGGTCCACCACGATGACCTCGTCGGCCGCCTGAGCGGTGGACAGCCGGTGGGCGATCGCCACCGTGGTTCGCCCCCGGGTCACCGCGTCGAGCGTGCGCTGGAGCCGTACCTCGGTGGCCGGGTCGACGGCGCTGGTCGCCTCGTCGAGCACCAGCAGGTCGGGGTCGGCGACATACGCACGGGCCAGCGCGACCAGCTGTCGCTCACCGACGCTCAGCGTCTCGCCCCGCTCGCCCACCGGTGTGTCCAGCCCCCTGGGCAGGCTCTCCACCCAATCGGCCAATCCCAGCTCGGTGAAGGCCAGGGCGAGGTCGTCGTCGGACATCGTCGGCCGGCCGAACCGCACGTTCTCCCCCACGGTGGCGTTGAAGAGGAAGCCGTCCTGCGGCACCATCACCACCCGGGACCGCAGCGACGAGAAGCGCACCCGGTCCAGTGGTACGCCGGACAGCACCACCTGTCCGTCCGTGGGGTCCATCAGCCGGGTCAGCAGCTTGGCGAACGTCGTCTTGCCGCTGCCGGTCTCGCCGACGACTGCCACCCGGGTCTTCGCCGGGATGTCGAGGGTGACGTCGGACAGCACCGGTGGCCCGAGGCGCAGCACCGCCGCGCCGGCCACCCGGGACGCCGCGTCCGCGGCGCCGGGTTCCCGACCGTTGACCGCCCCACTCGTGGCCACCCCACCATTGGCGACCGCACCGTTGGCCGCCGTGCCATCCACCGTCGCGCTCTCACCGGCCGCACCGTTGGCAGGCGCCGCCACCGGGTACGCGAAGTTCACGCCGGCGAAACGGATGTCGATCGGCCCGGACGGCAGCCGCACTCCCTCGTCACCCGGGTCGGCGACGTCGGGTGACACGTCGAGCACGTCAAGCACCCGCCGCCAGCCGGCGATCGCGTTCTGCGCCTCGTTGAGCACCTCCGTCGCAATCTGCACCGGCTGGATGAACAGGGTCACCAGGAAGAGGAACGCCGTGAGCTCGCCGACGGTGAGCACGTCACCGACGCCGAGCCGGACGCCGAGGACGACCACCGCCGCCAGGGCCAGCCCGGCGGCGATCTCGCCGGTCGAGAAGCTGATCACGCTCGTCCGGATCGCCCCCTGCTGGGCCTGTCGCTGGTTGTCGATCGCCTCCTCCAGGCGGCGGGCGGTCCGGCGGGACACCCCGTAGGCCCGGATGACCGGGGCACCGACCACACTCTCCGACACCGCCGCAAGCATCGCGCCGGTCCGCTGACGGACCAGCCCGTACGCGGCGGCCAACCGCTTCTGATAGGCGCGGATCACCACGACGGCCGGAAGGAACGCGACGAAGACCGCGAGGGTCAGCTGCCAGGAGTAGACCGCCATGACGATCGAGGTGACGATCACCTGGCCGCCGCTGATCAGCAGGATCACCCCGCCCCACTGCAGGAACTGGCTGATCTGGTCGACGTCGCTGGTAACCCGGGAAACCAGGGAGCCGCGGCGCTCGGACTGCTGATGCAGCATCGACAGGTCGTGCACGTGCCGGAACGCCCGGGTGCGGACGCCGGCCAGCGCGGTCTCGCTCACCGTGAAGAGCCGCCGCATCATCAGATATCCGCACACGGTGGTCATCACGAGAACGGTGGCGGTCAGCGCCGCGACTACGGCAACCAGCTGGATGTCGGGGCCACCCGGGGCCCGCAGGCCGCGGTCGATCCCCTGCTGCACGGCAACCGGTACGGCCGCCCGGCCGACCATCGACAGGGTGGCCAGGGCCAGCGTGCCGGCCAGGCCGGTGCGCAGCTCCGGCGACAGCGCGAGGCCCCGGCGCAGTGTCCGCCAGGTGCCCTCCGCCGCCTCGGACGCCGGTGCGCTCACGCTGCCAACCCTTCGTTCGCGACTGCGGGGCTCCGCTCCGCTGCGCTCCTCGCGCTCACGCTGTCACCCCTTCCTGGTCGTAGGCGTGTTCCCGGGCCCGCTCCGCCTCGGCCTTCTCGTACGCCGTGACGAGGTTCGCGTAGCCGGGCGTGCTGGCCAGCAGCTCGGCGTGCCGGCCGCGCGCGATCACCCGGCCGTGCTCGACATAGACCACCTCGTCGGCAAGCGCGATGGTGGCCCGCCGATAGGCCACCACCAGGATCGACGCACCGAGCGGCCGGGCGGGCTCGCCGGAGCCGGACCGGCGCTGACCGCGCAACGCCGACAGGATGGCGGCCTCCACCCGGGGGTCGACGGCGCTGGTCGCGTCGTCGAGTACCAGCAGGCGGGGACGGCCGACCAGGGCACGGGCGAGAGTGAGCCGCTGCCGCTGGCCGCCGGACAGCGACGCGCCGCGTTCGCCGACCATGGTGTCGAGCCCTTCGGGCAGCGCGGAAATGAACCCGTCGGCCTCGGCGAGACGCAACGCCGCCCAGACGTGATCGTCGGTGATGCCCGGCCGGTCGAGTGCGATGTTGGCCCGTACGGTGTCGTCGAACACGAACGGCACCTGCGCCACCAGGGCCACGGTCGACGCCAGCGAGTCCGCGGTGAGCGATCGCAGGTCGACCCCGTCCACGGTCACCGCGCCGCTGTTCGGATCGACCAGCCGGACAGCGAGCGACGCGATGGTCGACTTGCCGGAACCGGTCGGCCCGACCAGGGCGACGGTACGCCCTGCGGGCACGGTGAAGGTCACCCGGTGCAGCGCCGGTGGTCCCGGCTCGGCCGCGTCGTACGTGAAGTCGACTCGCTCGAAGGACAGCGTGGCCGGGGTGCCGGTGCGCTCGAGGGTACGGTCCCCGTACGCCATCTGGCCGGTCGCGGTCAGCACCCCCTGCACCCGGTCCCACCCGGCGACGCTGCGGGGCAGCTCGGCGAGCACCCAGCCGATCGCCCGTACCGGGAAGGCCAGCACGGTGAACAGGAACGCGACCCGGACCAGTTCGGTCACGGTCACCGCACCCTGGCTCAGCCGTACCGCACCGACGAGCAGAACGGCGAGCGTGCCGAGGCTCGGCAAGGTCTCGAGCATGGGGTCGAAGAGCCCGCGCAGCCGGCCGACGGAGATCAGCGCCTCCCGCAGGTCACCGGCTCGCTCGGCGAAGCGGGCCGTCTCGTCCGCCTCGCGGCCCATCGTCTTGACCACCAGCGCGCCGTCGAAGCTTTCGTGGGCGATGGCGCTCACCTCGGCCCGCATCTGCTGGGCCCGGGCCTGGCGCGGCGCCATCCGTCGGGAGTAGACGACGTTGAGCGCGAAGAGCGACGGAAAGAGCGCGACCCCCACCAGGGCGAGCACCCAGTCGGTGGCGAACAGCGAGCCGACGGCGGCGACCAGCATGATGAGGGTGCCCACGGCGAACGGCAGGGGCGCGATCGGGAACCAGGTGGCCTCGACGTCGGAGTTGGCATTGGACAGCAGGGTCCCGGTCGCGTGCCGGTGGTGCCAGGACAGCGGCAGGTCCAGGTATCGGCGGGTGATCCGGCGGCGGTACGTGGCCTGCAGCCGGAACTGCATGTAACCGGCGCCCAGCCGCCGGGCGAAGATCGCCACTACCTTGAGCAGGCTCACCGCCATCAGCGCGGCAGCAGCGAGGGCGACCATGCCAGCGTCGACCTTGCCCTGTTCGATCGCGGGCACGGCGACCTCGCCCACCACGGCCCCGACGACGTACGCACTCGCGATGATGAGGACCCCGAACAGGACGCTGCCGGCCACGGCGATGGCGAAGATCCTCGGCTCCTCGCGGATCGCCTGGCCGAGCACGCGTATGCCCCTGCCGAGCACGTGCCGACTTGTCCTGGTTGCCCCCACACGCCCCCCCGTAAGCAGCCGCCCTCACCCTCATCCTTACCGAGCCGGTAGCGGGTGACGACCGGATATCGACTGTGTCCGCCGTCACATGCGCCGGCTTCACGCAGCAGGTCGCGGGCGGGACGCCGCCCGCCGCCGACCGTTTCCGTTCACCCGATCGTGCCGGCCGGGCTCTACGATCGGGCCATGCCGCGGTACGCACGGTCCGAGCGCGAGGCGCTGGCCGATCTCTTGCTGGCCCTCGGACCGGACGCTCCAACGATCGACGAGGGATGGACGACCCGTGATCTCGCCGCGCACCTCGTTGTGCGCGAACGGCGGCCGGACGCCGCCGGCGGCATCGTCCTGCCGCCGCTGCGAGGGTACGCCGAGCGGGTCCGCGTCGCCCTCGCGGCACGGCCGTTCGGCGAGTTGGTCGAAATGGTTCGGCACCCCCCGTTATGGAGCCCGGTCAGCAACCCGGTGACCGACGGGCTCGCCAACACGGTCGAGTTCTTCATCCATCACGAAGACGTACGCCGGGCGCAGCCGAACTGGCGGCCGCGGTCGCTGCCGGACGGACACCAGGCCGCCCTGTGGCGGCGCGGTGTGCCGTTGGGCCGACTCGCCCTCCGCCGGTTCCGGGCGACCGTGCTCCTGCAGGCGCCCGGCGTCGGTGAGGCCACGGCGGGCGCCGGCGGAGACCGCGTGCGTCTGGTGGGCGAGCCGGGCGAACTGCTGCTCTTCCTCACCGGACGACAGCGGGTGGCGCGGGTGCAGGTCGAGGGCCCGGCGCCGCTCGCCGACCGCTTGCGCGCCGCCCGCCTCGGCCTCTGACCGCGCCGCGTCCGATCGCGCCGCGTCCGATCGCGCCGAACGAACCCGCTGAGCGGGACTAGCCGCAGGCGGGCGATGGCAAATACCCTTCGGTGACACGCATCAACGTGATATCCGTCACGTGCGCATCCCGAAGGCGGCTTCCGCATGGCTCTCGACATTCCATACCGGTCGATTCCCGACATGTTCCTGAAGCGGGTGGCCGCGACCCCCGACCGCGACGCGTTCGGTTATCCGGCGCCCGACGATTCCGGCCCGCGGTGGCTGACCTGGGCCCAGGTGGGCCAGCGGGCCAAGGCGGTCGCGGCCGGGCTGCGCGGCCTCGGGGTGTCCAGCGAGGACCGGGTCGCCATCATGGCCAACACCCGCCTGGACTGGATCGTCACGGACCTCGGGCTCATGTGCGCGGGCGGCGCGACCACCACGGTCTACCCCACCACCGAGCCGGAAGACGCGACCTTCATCGTCGCCGATTCCGGCTCCAGCGTGCTGATCGCGGAGGACGCGGCACACGCGGCGAAGGTCACGGGGGCGCCACCGCCGGGTCTGACCCACGTCGTGCTGATCGACGGGCCGGCCGACCCGCACGCCACGCCGCCGCAGTTGACCCTGGCCGAACTGGAGGAGCGGGGCACGAAGGCGCTCGCCGCCGAGCCGGAGCTGATCGACATGATCGTCGCCGGCATCACGCCCGAGCACCTGGCGACGCTCATTTACACCTCCGGCACCACCGGCCGACCGAAGGGCGTCGAACTGCTGCACCGCGGCTGGTGTTGGGAGGCCGTCGCACAGGCCGATCTGGGCCTGCTCCAACCGGACGACCTGCAGTACCTCTGGTTGCCGCTGGCGCACTCGTTCGGCAAGACCCTGCTCTGCGGCGTCATTCACGTCGGCCTGCCCACGTATGTCGACGGGCGGCAGGACAAGCTGGTCGACAATCTGGCCGAGATCCGGCCGACGCTCATGTGTGGCCCCCCCCGGGTCTTCGAGAAGGTCTACAACCGGGCGATCACCACGGCCCAGTCGGCGGGCGGCGCCAAGGCGAAGATCTTCGGGTGGGCGGTACGTACGGGCCGGCAGAAGGTGGCGCTGGAGCTGGCGGGCCGGCGGGTCCCGCTCGGCCTCGGGCTGCGCTACCGCGTCGCCGAGCGGCTGGTGTTCAGCAAGCTGCAGGCACGGCTCGGCGGACGGATCCGGGCGCTGGTGTCGGGTGCCGCGCCGCTCAGCAAGGACATCGGCGAGTTCTTCGCGGCGGCGAACCTGCCGATCAGCGAGGGCTACGGCCTCACCGAGACCAGCGCCGGCAACTTCGTCAATCGTGAGAAGGCGCTCCGGATCGGCACGGTCGGGCAGCGGCTGGGCGACCTCGAGTGCAAGATCGCCGAAGACGGAGAGGTGCTGCTGCGCGGCGCTCCGGTGATGCGGGGCTATCACAATCTGCCGGAGGAGACCGCCGCCGCGTTCACCGAGGACGGCTGGTTCCGCACCGGCGACATCGGTGAGCTGGATCGCGACGGTTACCTGCGGATCACCGACCGGAAGAAGGACCTGGTCAAGACCTCGGGTGGCAAGTTCGTGGCGCCGTCGCACATCGAGGGCCTGTTCAAGGCGCTGTGCCCGTACACCTCGCAGGCGGTCGTCGTCGGTCAGGCGCGCAACTACTGCACGATGCTGGTCAGCCTCGATCCCGACGCGATCACCGCCTGGGCGGCCGGTGGTCCGCTGGAGGGCAAGCCGTACGCCGAAATCGTGGCCTCGCCCGCGGTGCGCGAGCTGGTCGACGGTTACGTCCAACAGCTGAACAGCAAGCTCAACCGCTGGGAGACCATCAAGAAGTTCAGCGTCCTCCCTCGCGACCTCACGATCGAGGACGGCGAGATCACGCCGTCGATGAAGATCAAGCGCCGCGGCGTGGAGGCCAACTTCGCCGCCGAGATCGACCGGATGTACGAGGGAACGCTGGCCGAGATCTGACCCGGCCAGGACCGCGCCGAGCAGGGAGCTCCGCACCCGCACCGCCAGAATGACACTCGCGGGGCTCCCTGCCTGTGCCGTCGGCATTCGAACCGAGAGCTTCACCGGTGCCGCTGCCTGCTGTACGGCTCTGGCGAACCCTGCGGTACGCCTCTGGCGGGCCCTGCCGCCCGCCATCGGCGTGGCTGAACGCCGAGCGAGCCCGCCACCATCAATGCCCGATATAGGCGTGTTGTCCTAACTCCCCCAAAAGTCGGCCTTAGCCATTATCCTGAGCGCAGCTTTCATCGATGTCGCTGGGTCGATAAGGGGGTGTGGTGGCGGTCAGGGAAGGCAGCGCCCGAACGCCGGAACGACGGCCGTTGCTGGTCAGCAAGGGATGGATTCAGGCCGTCGCGGTGGTGGTCTTGTTCGGATTCGCGGTGCTGGGACTGCTGGCCTACCGCACGTACACTGCGGAGCCGCCGATCCCCGAGCGGGTGGTGACCGCGGACGGCCGGACGTTGTACACCGGCGCCGACATCGCGCGTGGCCAGCAGGTGTTCGCGCACTACGGGCTGATGCAGTACGGCTCGGTCTTCGGCCACGGCGCCTACCTGGGCCCCGACTTCACCGACGACTACCTGCACCGGGCGGCCGGGTCGGTCAAGCGGCAGCTCGGGGCCGGATCGGACCAGGCGGCGCAGCAGACCATCCGGGACTTCCAAACCAACCGGTTCGACCCCGCGACGAAGACGCTGACCTTCACCCCCGAGCAAGCCGTGGCGTTCGACGAGAACCTCGCCCACTACACCGAGTACTTCGGGGCGCCCAACACCGCCAAGGGCCTGCGGCCGAGGGCCGTCACAAACCCGACGGAGATCCGGCAGCTCACCGCGTTCTTCTCCTGGAGCGCGTGGGCCGCCTCCGCCCAGCGGCCGGGCAAGGACTACTCCTACACCAACAACTGGCCCCCGGAACCCCTCGTCGGGAACCAACCGACCGCCAACGTCCTGGTGTGGAGTGTGCTCTCGCTGATCGCCCTGCTCGCCGGGATCGGCGCCCTGTTCGCCGCCTTCGGTCGATGGGGTGGGAACCGGCTCGGCTGGCGCGGTCGGCAGGCCGAGGCCATTTCCTTCCGCCGGCCGGACGAGGTACTGCCGACCCCCGCCCAGCGGGCGACCGCCTGGTTCTTCTTCGTGGTGGCCGCTCTGTTCCTGGTGCAGACGCTGCTCGGTGGCGCCACCGAGCACTACCGCGCCGACATCGGCAGCTTCTTCGGCATCGACCTGGCCCGGATCCTGCCGTACAACCTCGCCCGCACCTGGCATCTGCAGCTGGCGCTCTTCTGGGTGGCGGCGGCGTTCCTGGCGGCGGGCATCTTCCTGGCCCCGATCATCGCCGGCCGCGAGCCGAAGCGGCAGGGCATGCTGGCCTACATCCTGCTCGGCGCGGTAGCCGTCGTCGTCTTCGGCAGCCTCATCGGAGAGGGGCTGAGCATCCACGGAATCTTCGACAAGCCCGGCTCCTTCTTCGAGAGCCAGGGCTTCGAATACCTCGACCTGGCACGGGTGTGGCAGGTACTGCTGACGGTGGGGTTGTTCATCTGGGCGGCGATCCTGTACCGGGGGGTGCGCCATCGGCTGAAGCGCGACCACCGCGGGAACATGCCCTGGCTCTTCTTCCTGGCCGCCCTGGCCATCCCGGCCTTCTACGCAGTCGGGCTGCTGGTCAGGAGCGACGACAACTTCACCCACGCCGACTTCTGGCGCTTCTGGGTGGTCCACCTCTGGGTCGAGGACTTCCTCGAACTCTTCACCACGGTGATGGTGGCCTACATCTTCGTGATGCTCGGAGTGGTGCGGGAAAAGGTAGCGCTGGTCGTCATCTACCTCGACGTGGTGCTCTACTCCGCCGGCGGCGTCATCGGCACCATGCACCACCTGTACTTCTCCGGCGAGCCGGCCGAACACATGGCGCTCGGTGCGTTCTTCTCCGCCGCCGAGGTGATCCCGCTGACGTTCCTCACTGTCGAGGCCTGGAGCTTCCTGCAGCTCGGCGCGCGCCAGGAGGCGAAGTCCTCCATCCCCTTCCCGCACCGCTGGGCGGTGATGTTCCTCGTCGCCGTCGGCTTCTGGAACTTCGTCGGGGCGGGCATCTTCGGTTTCCTCATCAACCTGCCCATCGTGTCCTACTACCAGATCGGCACCGCACTGACCGCGAACCACGGCCACGCCGCGATGATGGGCGTGTACGGCATGCTCGCCATGGGGCTGGCCCTGTTCTGCCTGCGCTATCTCATCCCGGAGAAGCACTGGCCGGACCGGCTGGCGAAGCTGTCGTTCTGGGGGGCCAACATCGGCCTGCTCTGGATGTGCTTCGTCACGCTGCTGCCGATCGGCATCCTGCAGCTCTACAAATCGGTCAGCGCCGGCTACCACGAGGCCCGCACGCTGGAGTACGTCACCAACCCCACCAACGCCGTCTTCGAGTGGCTGCGGCTGCCCGGCGACGTGATGCTCATCGTCGGCGGGGCGCTTCCCTTCCTCTGGATCTGCTTCCTGGGCGTACGCCACACCCTGGGCAAGCGCGTCGTGACGACCCTGGAACAGCCGCACGATGTGCTCTTCACCGACATCACCATGGCGGCCCCAGCGGCACGGAGCGAGGCCGCCGCGGCCAGCGTCAGCGGCACCCGGACCACCGAGGACTAGGGCGACGGACAATGCACCCCGAGGTCCTGCTGGCCGGTGGTTATGCGGTAGTCCTGCTCGCCTCCGGCGCCCTGCTGGAGTGGCTGGCCCGGCACACGGCCGTACGAGCGCAGCGCTTTCGCGCTGCCGGCTTTACCTACCATCCCCAGCACGACCTTTGGGTCTGCCCAGAGAATGAGCCGCTGTGGCCGTACGAGGTCGACCGCCAGCATCGGGTCGTGCGCTACCGGGCCCGGTCCACGGTGTGCAACGCGTGTCCGGCCAAGTCCGACTGCACGGACTCGCGCACCGGGCGGGAGCTCGTGCGGGCAGTCGATCCGTGGCCGCACTCGGAGGCCGGGCGCTTTCACCGGGCCATCTCGGTAGCCCTCGCCGTATTCGCCGCCGCGTTCCTCGTGGCGGCCGCGGTCGCCTACCACCGACCAGCGGAACTGCTGCTCGAGGCGGGGATGCTGGCGGTCACGGTGGCGGTGGGGGTTCGGTGGGGCGTCGACTTGATCCGTACGCCTACCGGGTTTCCAGAGGTGAACGTGAGCCGATCGCAGGTGAGTGCCGGGGAGCGTGCGACCGCCGGAGGCAGCCGACCCTCGGGCCCGACCGCACCCGTCCTGATCGACCTCGTGCCACCATCACGACGCAGCGGCGGCACCGTGTGGGACTTCGACGGGCGCCGCACCGGAACCCGCGACCGCTGGGGCCGCACCGGCGCTGACCGCGCCACCGAGGAGGACGGATGATTGCCTGGTCGATCGTCATCGTTGTGGCTGTCGTATTGTCGCTGCTCGCCACCGCCAGCCTGCGGGTGCTGCGCGAGTACGAGCGGGCCGTCGTGTTCCGGCTGGGCCGGCTGCGCGGCGCACATGGCCCCGGTCTGCTGACCCTAATTCCGTTCGTCGATCGAATCGAACGGGTCTCGCTGCGAACGGTCACCCTCACCATTCCGCCGCAGGAGGTCATCACCCGCGACAACGTGCCCGCCCGGGTCAACGCCGTCGCCTACTTCCGGGTGACCGATCCGGTGCGCGCCATCGTCGAGGTCGAGGCCTACCCCGTCGCCACCTCGCAGATCGCCCAGACGACCCTGCGCAGCGTACTCGGCCACGTCGATCTGGACACGTTGCTCGCCGAGCGGGAGGAGCTCAACGAGAACCTCCGCAAGATTGTTGACGAGCAGACCGAGCCGTGGGGAATCAAGGTGACCACGGTCGAAATCAAGGACGTCGAGATTCCCGAGGCGATGCAGCGGGCCATGGCCCGCCAGGCCGAAGCCGAGCGGGAACGCCGGGCAAAGGTGATCAACGCGCTCGGTGAGTTCGAGGCGGCGGAATCCCTCTACGACGCCTCCAAGATCCTGTCCCGCAGCCCCTCCGCCCTGCAACTGCGCTATCTGCAGACACTGCTGGAGATCGGCAACGACCAACGGACGACGGTCGTCTTCCCGTTTCCGATGGACCTCGTCGAACCGTTTTTGGGTCGGACCAACGGCAGCAAGCCCGCGGACGCGACGTCCTTGGCGGGCGATGGGGCCGTTCTGTCCGGCTCAGGCGATCAGGGCCGGTTCTCTCCACTCCGGACGGCTGACCCGGTCAAGCCCGTACCGGACGGCGGCAATTCGGTCGACCGCCTCGGTCAAATCGGCGACGGGCAGGGTGAACGGCAGGCGCAGGAAACGCTCGAGTGTTCCGTCCAGACCGAATCGGGGCCCGGGGGCGAGCCGTACCCCGATCTGCTCGGCGGCGCGGGACAACGCGCTGGAGATTGGTCCGTCCAGCTCGGCCCAGAGCGTGACGCCGCCGCGCGGTACGACGACCCGCCAGTCCGACAGCCGATCGGCGAGCGCAGTGAGCAGGGCATCCCGCTTCCTGACTAGCTGGGCCCGCCGGGCCGGCACGATGGCCGCCGCAGCCGCCAGCAGGCGTACGGCCACGAGCTGGTCGAGCACGGGGCTGGCCATGTCGACGCCGACCCGGGCGGCGGCCAGCCGCTGCACCAGCGGGGCCGACGCCCGTACCCAGCCGATCCGCAGGCCACCCCAGTACGCCTTGCTCATCCCGCCGATGGAGATGACCCGCGAGTGCCGGTCGAAGCAGCCGACCGGCGGCGGCATGGGCGCGTCGTCCAGCGGCAGATCGACGAAGGACTCGTCAACCACGAGGTCCGTGCCGACCGCGTGCGCGGCGGCCACGAGGCGCTCTCGCAGCTCGGCGTTCATCAGGTGGCCGGTCGGATTCTGGAATTCGGGGATCAGGTAGGCCAGCCGCGGACGGCCCTGCCGCAGGCCGGCGAGCAGGAGCTCGGCGTCCCAGCCGTCCCCGTCCAGCGCCAGGCCGTGGGTGACGACCCGGGCCCGCCGGGCGGAGAGGGCGGCCAACGCGTTGGGGTAGGTCGGGGACTCGACGAGTACCGGAGCCCCGGGCGGTGCCGCCACCCGAAGCACCAGGTCGAGGGCGTGCTGCGTGCCATTGGTGATCATGACCTGCTCCGGGCTGGTCGGCAGCCCGCGCGCGGCGTACCCGCGGGCGACCGCCGCGCGGAGCTCGATGATCCCGGTCGGGTGGTATCCGGCGCCGCCGGTGTAACGCGAAAGGTCGTCGGCGGCGGCCCGAGCCGCCGGCACCAGCTCGGGCGGGGCGTCCAGCGCGGCACACCCCAGGTCGATCATGTTGATGTCGTCCTGCGGCGTCCAGAGACCGGAGCTGGCCACCCGGTGGCCCTGCGGCAGCCGGCTCCAGCTGCCCGCACCGCGCCGGCTGGAGAGGTGGCCGCTGTCCCGCAGTTCCCGATACGCGGCGCTGACCGTGGTGCGGCTGACCAGCAGGGCCTCGGCGAGTTCGCGCTCGGCCGGGAGCCGTACGCCGATCGGCAGGCGCCCGTCGGCCAGCAGGCCGCGGACCGCGGCGGCCAGGGCGGCGTAGTCCGGACTGCGCCGTCGACCCGGCAGGGCATGCCAGCGGCCGAGCAGACGTGCCAGTTGCCGGCCACGAACCGTGCTCGTCATGGCCACCCCTCCCGGATTGGCTATTTCGGTGGCAGCGATTGGCCCTGAGAGTGGCATGCGTGCGTGTGATTGGCAACCACGGCCGGATGCCCCGCCGTCTGGCCCAGCTCTATGCCGGGCTGGTGCTGTACGGCGTGAGCATGGCCCTGATGATCGAGTCCACGCTGGGCCTTGATCCGTGGGATGTCTTCCACCAGGGTGTGGCCAAGCACACCGGCCTGTCGTTCGGCACCGTGACCGTTCTGGTGGGAGCGCTGGTCCTGGCCCTCTGGATCCCGCTGCGCCAGCGGCCCGGGATCGGGACGCTCAGCAACGTGCTGGTCATCGGGCCCGCCGTCGACCTGGCGCTCTTCCTGCTGCCGACGGTGGCCGGCTGGCCGGCGCGGCTGGCCTTCCTGGCCGGCGGGATCGTCCTCAATGGAGTGGCGACCGGGCTGTACATCGGCGCCGGGTTGGGTCCCGGACCACGGGACGGCCTGATGACCGGGTACGTCGCGCTCCGTCCCGGGCGCTCGATCCGGCTGGTCCGCACGGTGATCGAGGTGACCGTGCTGGCCGTCGGCTTCGCGCTGGGCGGCACGGTGGGCGTCGGCACGGTCGCCTACGCGCTCGCGATCGGGCCGCTGGCGCACATCTTCATCCCGCTGTTCACGGTTGCCCCCGCCGCTCGTCCGGTCGTCGCCGGCGCGCCGACTCCGCGCGGTGACCCCATCGCGGCGGGGCCGCCCCAGGGCCCGGCGGTCACCAACCCAGGCAGCGGCGGTTAGCAGCCGCAGGTTGCGGCCAGGACCGGTGTGGTCAGCGGGTCGGCCACGTGGGTCGTCAGACCGGCCGCGGTCTGCACCGCGAATCCCTCCCGGACCCAGTACTCGTAGCCGCCGATCATCTCCTTCACCTGGTATCCGAGCCGGGCGAAGGCCAGGGCCGCACGGGTGGCGCCGTTGCATCCCGGTCCCCAGCAGTAGGTGACCACTGCTGAGCCCCGGGGCACCACTCGTTCGGCCTCGGCGTAGATACGGGCCGCGGGCAGGTGGACGGCACCGGGCAGATGCCCCTGTTCCCAGCCCTCGGTGCTGCGCGAGTCGACCACCACAAGGTTGGCGACCCGGGCATGCAGATCGGCGTGTACGTCGGTGACATCGGTCTCGAAGGCCAGGCGGGCGGCGTAGTGTGCGGCGGCGACCTCGGGCCGGGCCGGCGGCGTCGAAAGAACAGCACTCATGGGAACGAGCCTTCCGGGCCAGCCGCGCTGGGAACAGTGGCGCAAATGCCGATACCCGCTATGATCCCGCCATGACGACTGTCGAGTTGCGCGCCACCCGACGTCCACGTGTCACGGTGCTGGCGTACGACGGCGCCTCCGCGTTCGAGCTCGGCATCGTCACCGAGGTCTTCGGCCTGCCCCGACCCGAGTTCGACGTCGACTGGTACGAGCTGACCATCTGCGCCGAAGGTCCAGATCCGGTCCGAATCGTCGGCGGCGCCACGCTGACCGCCGAGCGTGGGCTCGATGCATTCGACACCGCGCAGACCGTGATCGTCCCGGGCGTGGCCGACGTGCACGGTGACGTCTCCCCCGAGCTCGTCGCCGCGCTGCGCCGGGCGCACAGCCGGGGCGCCCGGATCGTCTCGATCTGCTCGGGGGCCTTTGCGCTCGCGGCCGCCGGCCTGCTCGATGGTCGCCGCGCCGCAACCCATTGGCGGTACGCCGACCTGCTTCAACGGCGTTTCCCCCGGGTGCAGGTCGACCAGGAGGTGCTCTACGTCGACGACGGCGACGTGTTGACCAGCGCGGGCAGCGCCGCCGGGCTCGACCTGTGTGTCCACCTGGTCCGCACCGACTACGGACCGAGCATCGCCAACGCGGTCGCCCGGCGCCTGGTGATCGCACCGCACCGCGACGGTGGGCAGGCTCAGTTCATCGAGGCGCCGGTGGCCGGCGAACCCGACGACAGCCGGATCGCCCGCAGCATGGCCTGGGCGCTGGAGCGTCTTGACCGGCCGCTCACCGTCGAGGCGCTGGCCCGGGGGGTTCACATGTCCCCTCGTACGTACCTGCGACACTTCAAGCGGTGCAGCGGCACCAGCCCCATCCGCTGGCTCATCGCGCAGCGGATCCAGGCCAGCCTGCCGCTGTTGGAGACCACCACGGCGTCCATCGAGGAGATCGCCGCCGCGACCGGATTCGAGACGTCGGTGACCTATCGGCATCATTTCGCGCGGACCATGCACACATCGCCGTCGGCGTACCGCCGGGCATTCCGCTCCAGCGGTTTCCCGGCGGCGCCCGGCACGGCATGATTTCTCCATGGTGGACGGGGAGTGGCGGAAGAACGACGCCTGGATCTTCGTGTCGCTGGTGGTGGCGAACGGCGCCGGGCGACACCGGCGGTCGGCGACGTCGCGACGGCCCGAAGGCGTACGCCTCGCCGATGTGCTGTCCACCGCGAACCACCTGAGCCGATCCATACCGGACCGCGCCGAGGTGGAGGCAGCCGTGCGCCGGCTGGCCGGCGCCGGGCTGATCACCGTCTCCGAGGGCTGGTTCCGGCTGACGACCGCGGGTGAGCAGTTGTGGCGGTCACGGCCGCGGGGCGGCGCCACCAGCACGGTCGAGGTCGTGCACGGCGTGCTCAGCCGGCGCTACCAGCCGGGCGCGGTGGACTGGACGCTCACCGAGGCGGAACACGCGGCCGCCGTTCAGGAGTACGCCACCCGGCTCACCCCACCGGCGCCGCGCCGCTCCCCGGAAGGCGGCCCGCACTAGCGGGCGACCGCACCCTGCGGCCCGTACGGGCCGGCGACCGCGCCCTGCGGCCAGCGGACCGGGTGACCGGCCGCGCTCAGCGCGGCCTTGACCTCGCCCACGCTCACCTCGCCGAAGTGGAAGACGCTCGCGGCGAGCACCGCGTCGGCACCGGCCTCGACCGCGGGCGGAAAGTCGGCCGCCGCCCCGGCGCCGCCGCTGGCGACCACCGGAATCTCCACCGACCGCCGTACCGCCCGGATCAGCTCCACGTCGAAGCCCGCCTTCGTACCGTCGGCATCCATCGAGTTCAGCAGGATCTCGCCGGCGCCAAGTTCGGCCCCCCGGCGCGCCCAGTCGACGGCGTC
The DNA here is from genome assembly GCA_036384155.1 of Micromonosporaceae bacterium. GTDB lineage: Bacteria > Actinomycetota > Actinomycetes > Mycobacteriales > Micromonosporaceae > DASVMV01. Next base: position 2,823 of record DASVMV010000154.1, on the reverse strand, counting down.
GATCCCGGTGCCCCGCCGGCCACCGTGTGTCGTCACCTCGAAGCCACTCGGCGTCGCACCGCCGCCGGCGCGCCGCACGTCGAGCGACAGCACCAGCACCTGCCGGCCAAACCGGTCGGCGATCTCGGCGATCAGCTCCGGCCGGGCGATCGCGGCGGTGTTCACCCCCACCTTGTCGGCCCCGGCGCGCAGCAGGACATCGACGTCGGCGACCCGCCGGACGCCGCCGCCGACCGTCAGCGGGATGAACACCGACTCGGCGGTGCGCCGGACGACCTCCAGCATCGTCGCCCGGCCGTCCGCCGAGGCGGTGACGTCGAGGAAGGTCAGCTCGTCGGCGCCGGCCCGGTCGTACGCGGCGGCGAGTTCGACCGGGTCGCCGGCGTCGCGCAGGTCGACGAACCGGACGCCCTTGACCACGCGGCCGGCGTCGACATCGAGGCACGCAATCACCCGTACGGCCACGCTCATCGGACGAGCCTATCCAGACAGTGCCTGGTCACAGCCGTACCAGCATCTTGCCGAGGTTCTCGCCGCGCAGCTGGCCGAGGAACGCCTCGGGGGCGTTCTCCAGCCCGTCGACCACCGTCTCGTCGTACTGGATCTCGCCGCTGCGCAGCCAGCCGGCCAGCTCGCCGACGAACCGGTCCCGCAGGTGGCCGTGGTCGCCCACCAAAAAGCCGCGCAGCGTCAGCCGCTTCCCGATCAACAGCGCCAGGTTGCGCGGCGCGGCCGGCGCCTCGGTGGCGTTGTACAGGGAGATCATTCCGCAGATCGCGGCCCGGCCGTGCAGCCGCATCGCCGCGATGGCCGCCTCCAGGTGGTCGCCGCCCACGTTGTCGAAGTAGACGTCGATGCCGTCCGGCGCGGCCGCGCGGAGCGACTCGCGGACCGGGCGGTCGTGGTAGTCGAAGGCCGCGTCGAAGCCGAGTTCCCGGAGCCGATTGACCTTGGCGGTTGATCCGGCGCTGCCGACCACCCTTGCCGCGCCCTTGAGCCGGGCGATCTGGCCGACCAGGCTGCCCACCGCGCCGGCCGCGGCGGAAACGAAGACCGTCTCCCCCGGTTGCAGCCCTGCGACCTCGACGAGACCCGCGTACGCGGTGAGGCCGGGCATGCCCAGCGCGCCCAGGTACGCCGAGACCGGGGCGAGCTCGGGATCGACCTTGCGGGCCGACCGCGCATCGACGAGCGCGTACTCCCGCCAGCCGAGGCCGTGCAGCACCACGTCGCCGGCCCGGAAGCCGTCGGCCGCCGACGCGACCACCTCGCCCACCGCGCCGCCGTCCAATGGCGCGCCGATCTGGAACGGCGGTATGTACGACTTCACGTCGTTCATCCGGCCCCGCATGTACGGGTCGACGGACATCACGAGATTGCGCACCAGCACCTGTCCGGGGCCGGGTTCCGGCACCGGAGCCGCCACCAGGGCGAAGTTGTCCAGCGTCGGCCAGCCGCGCGGCCGGCTCGCCAAGTGGATCTCACGTCCGCTGTTCATCGGGTCTCCATTTCCGTGAGCACGGCGAGCGCCTGGGCGACGGTGAACGCCCCGGCGTACAGCGCCTTTCCGGCGATCACGCCCTCCACCCCGATCGGTTCCAGCTCCGCCAGCGCCCGAAGGTCGTCCAGGTTGGACACTCCCCCGGACGCGATCACCGGCGCAGCGGTCCGGGCGCACACCGCGCCGAGCAGGTCGAGATTCGGGCCGCGCAGTGTTCCGTCCTTGGTGATGTCGGTGACCACGTACCGGGCCGCACCGGCCTTGTCCAACCGCTCCAGCACCTCGTAGAGCTCCCCACCGTCCCGCGTCCAGCCCCGCGCGGCGAGCGTGCTGCCGCGGACGTCCAGGCCGATCGCCACCCGGTCGCCGTACTCGCCCACCACCCGGTCACACCAGTCCGGATCCTCAAGTGCCGCGGTGCCGATGTTGACCCGGGCGGCGCCGGTCGCGAGGGCCGCCCGCAACGACTCGTCGTCGCGGATGCCGCCAGACAGCTCCACGTTCACGTCGAGCCGGTGGACCACCTCAGACAGCAGCGTGGCGTTGCTGCCCCGGCCGAACGCCGCGTCCAGGTCGACCAGGTGGATCCAGGTCGCCCCGTCCCGCTGCCAGGCCAGGGCGGCCTCGAGCGGGTGGCCGTACGGCGTCTCGGTGCCGGCGGCGCCCTGCACCAGGCGCACCGCCTGGCCGCCGGCGACGTCGACGGCCGGAAGCAGGGTGAGGCTCAACGTGGTCTCCTCTTCACCTCACGCCGGGGCCGGCGCGCTTTCCGCGGCCCGGCTGGTCACAGGGTCCCGATCCAGTTCCGCAACAGCACGGCCCCGGTGTCGGCGGATTTCTCCGGATGAAACTGCGCCGCCGACAGCGGCCCATGCTCGACGGCGGCCACGAAGTGCTGTTCGTGCCGGCTGATCGCCACCAGTGCGCCGGCCGCGGCCAGCGGGCCGGTGTCGGTCGCCGCGTACGAGTGCACGAAGTAGAACCGGGCGTCCGCCGGTAAGCCCGCGAAGAGCGTCGTGCCGTCCGGCGGCTGGACCGTGTTCCAGCCCATGTGCGGCACCCGCCGGGCCGCCAACCGGGACACCGCACCGGGCAGCAGGCCGAGCCCTTTGGTGACCACGCCATGCTCCTCGCCGTACTCGAAGAGCACCTGCATCCCGACGCAGATGCCGAGCACCGGCCGGCCGGCAGCGACGCGCTCGGCGATGACCGGCCCGGCGCCCAGCGCGGTGAGGCCCGCCATGCAGGCCGCGTACGCCCCGACGCCCGGCACCACCAGGCCGTCGGCGGCCTCGGCCGCAGCGAGGTCCCTGGTCACGGTG
>DASVMV010000153.1:0-1983 GCA_036384155.1 Micromonosporaceae bacterium | reverse complement strand
GGCGCGGCTTTCCGCGGCCCGGATCACCGTTGTGGCCCGGCGAGCGGCCGCGGTCGACGCGATCCGTCCCGCTGCCCTTGGCGTGCCGCTGGCCGGGGCCGACTGGCCGACCGCGGTCGAGCACACCGCCGCGGACGTGCTGATCTCGACGGTGCCCACGGGAGTGGCCGATGCGCTGGCGACCGTGGCGACCTTCCGCCCGGACGCCGTCGTCGTCGACGTGCTGTACAACCCGTGGCCCACTCTGCTGGCCGCCGCCGCCGCAGCAGCGGGCTGCCGGGTCGTCTCCGGGCTCGACCTGCTGCTGGCCCAGGCGATCGGCCAGTTCGAGCGGTTTGCCGGAGTAGCGGCGCCGCGGGCCGCGATGGCGGCTGCGCTCGATCGCGCGCGCGCCAGCGGCGGATCTTCCGCTGTGAGCTAGCGACCGCGGGGCGGGGACCAACCCGGCGGCGCTCGGGTCCGTCGGGCTCCGTGACACACTTGCCACCGTGTTGCGCTGGTTGACCGCGGGTGAGTCGCACGGCCCCGCACTGGTGGCGATCCTCGATGGTGTGCCCGCGGGCGTCGAGGTGACCAGCGCCGCGATCGTCCACGAGCTGGCCCGCCGGCGACTGGGGTACGGGCGCGGCGCCCGGATGTCGTTCGAGCGGGACGACGTCGAGGTGATCGGCGGCCTCCGGCACGGCGTGACGATGGGCGGCCCGGTGGCGGTCCGGGTAGGCAACACCGAGTGGCCAAAGCGGCGCACGGTGATGGCCGCCGACCCGGTCGATCCGGAGGAGCTGGCCGGTCAGGCCCGCAACGCGCCGCTCACCCGCCCCCGCCCGGGCCACGCCGACCTGGCCGGCATGCAGAAGTACGGCCACCGCGACGCCCGGCCCGTCCTGGAGCGGGCCAGCGCCCGCGAGACGGCTGCCCGCGTCGCGATCGGGACGGTGGCCAAGGCGCTGTTACGCCAGGCGCTCGGCATCGAGATCGTCTCGCATGTCGTCGAGCTGGGCAGCGTCGCCGCCCGGCCCGGGTTGCAACCGCGGCCGGCCGACGCGGAACGGGTCGACGCCGATCCGCTGCGCTGCTGCGATCCCGAGGCCAGTGCCCGGATGGTGGCCGAGGTCGACGCCGCGAAGGAGGACGCCGACACGCTGGGTGGTGTCGTGGAGGTCCTCGCGTACGGCGTGCCGCCCGGGCTCGGCAGCCACGTCCAGTGGGACCGCAAGCTCGACTCCCGGCTCGCCGCGGCGGTGATGTCGATCCAGGCGATCAAGGGGGTCGAGATCGGGGACGCCTTCGGCCAGGCTCGCTCTCGCGGATCGGCGGCGCACGACGAGATCATCCCGACCGCGCAGGGCGTCAAGCGGGTGACCGACCGGGCCGGCGGTCTGGAGGGCGGCATGACCACCGGCGAGCCGCTGCGGGTCCGGGCGGCCATGAAGCCCATCTCGTCGCTGAACCGCGCACTGTCTACGGTGGACGTGGCGACCGGAGAGCCGGCCACCGCGATCAACCAGCGCTCGGACGTCTGTGCCGTGCCGGCCGCAGCCGTGGTGGCCGAGGCGATGGTGGCGCTGGTGCTAGCCGAGGCGGCGACGGAGAAGTTCGGCGGCGACACGGTTGCCGAGATCCGGCGCAACTACGAGGGCTACCGGGACGGGCTGGTGATCCGATGAGTGGGCCGGTCTGCATCTTGGTCGGCGCTCCCGGTGCGGGCAAGACGACCGTCGGCCGGGCCCTTGCCGGCCGGCTCGGCGTCGCTTTCCGGGACACCGACGCCGACATCGAGGCGGCTGCGGGAAAGCGGATTCCGGAGATCTTCATCGAGGACGGCGAGGAGCATTTCCGTACGCTGGAACGGGCGGCCGTGTCGGCGGCGCTGGCGTCGTTCGACGGGGTGCTGGCCCTCGGCGGCGGGTCCATTCTCAGCGCGGATACGCGTGCCGCCCTTGCCGGCCACCGCGTCGTGCACCTGTCGGTGGGCCTGTCCGC
>DASVMV010000152.1:0-4233 GCA_036384155.1 Micromonosporaceae bacterium | reverse complement strand
GCTCGCTCTCCGTGCCGGCCAGCACCCCACCCGCACGTACGACGTCCCAAGCGGCCGCCGTCAGCAGCCCGGCCGGCAGCCGGGGCGAGGTGACCAGCAGGACGATCCGCGCGGTCATGCCGTCAGCGGGCGTCGACCACGGCGCCCGAGTCGCTTTCGCCCACTGGCACCGTGACAGCCGCCGCGTTGCCCTGGAAGCTGAGGACCGGGAACTCCAGCGGCCGGTAGCGCGGGTTGACCGTCACGTGGTAGCGGGCGACCGCATCGGCCAGGACCTTGCGGCTGGCCAGTGCCCTGCGCAACTGTTCGCCGTCGAGTTGGGCCGCCGCCTCTTTGGCCGGCACATTATTCGGGATGGCGCCGGCCGCCTTGCCCCGGGCGACGATGTCGGCGAGGTCCGCCGCGGTGGGAGCCACCGGTTCGCCGGCCGGCAGGCCGGACAGGCAGGTGTAGAGCTTCGCGGTCTCCTGCGTGTACGCCGCCGTCGACGGCAGGCCGAACGCCTGGCCGACCTGCTCTGGGTGCACCTCGTTCTTGGGGGTGAGCTTCTCGGCGGCCGACAGCCGGGCGCACACCTCGTTCAGCACCAGGGTGCTGACCACCTGGCTGCGCCCAGGAAGCTTCGGCGCCGGCGCGGCGGATTGCTCACCAGGGGCGGAGGAGTCCGGGCTGGGGGTCGGCTGCGGGTTCTTCTTCCGCAGGTCGTCCACGATGCCGGTGACGACGTCCTCGGTGATCCGCTGGTCCCCCACGTACGCGGCCACGCCGGGCTGGCTGCGACCGCAACCGGTCAGGGCGAGAACGCCGACCGTGATGAGGGCGGCGACCGAGGCGAGACGAGCACGCTGCATGGCGGTCACTCTCTCACGCGCCTTTCGTGCTGGTTGGGATGGGGTCGCCGAGCACGTCCTTGAGCAACTGGGCGCACCAGTCGAGCAGCGCCTGGTCACGCAGTGGCTCGCCACCGACCCGGCGGGTGCTCGGCCGCGGCACGCTGACCTGGTCGGTAGCCGCCTTGTAGACCGCGTCCGGGTGGTAGCGCTTGAGCCGCAGCTGCTTCGAGTCGGGCAGCGGCAGCGGACCGAACCGGACGTGCTTGCCCTGCACCGAGACGTCAGTGAGTCCGTACGCCCGAGCCAGCAGCCGGAACCGGGCCACCGCCACCAGGTTCTGCACCGGGGCGGGTGGCTCACCGTACCGGTCGGTCATCTCGGCGACGACCTCGCGCAGCCGCTCTTCGTCGCGGGCCTCGGCGAGCTTGCGGTACATCTCCAGCCGCAGCCGCTCGACGGACACGTAGTCGTGCGGCAGGTGCGCGTCGACCGGCAGGTCGATCTTGACGTCGACCTCCTCCTCAGGCCGCTCGCCCTTGAACGCCTGCACGGCCTCGCCGACCATCCGCACGTAGAGGTCGAACCCGACCCCCTCGATGTGCCCGGACTGCTCGCTGCCGAGCAGGTTGCCCGCGCCGCGAATCTCCAGGTCCTTCATGGCGACGTACATCCCGGCGCCCAACTCCGTGTGCTGCGCGATGGTGGCCAGCCGCTCGTGCGCCTGCTCGGTCAGCGGCTTGTCCCGCGGGTACAGGAAATAGGCGTACGCCCGCTCCCGCCCCCGCCCCACCCGGCCGCGGATCTGATGCAGCTGGGCCAGGCCGAGCAGGTCGGCCCGCTCGACGATGAGTGTGTTGGCGTTGGCGATGTCGATGCCCGACTCGACGATCGTGGTGCAGACCAGGACGTCGTACTCCCGCTCCCAGAAGCCGATCATCACCTTCTCGAGGGTGTCTTCGCCCATCTGGCCGTGCGCGACCGCCACCCGCGCCTCGGGCACCAGCTCGCGGATCCGGCGCGCCGCCCGCTCGATCGACTCGACCCGGTTGTGCAGGTAGAACACCTGGCCGTCGCGGAGCAGCTCGCGGTGGATGGCCGCGGCGACCTGCCGGTCGTCCTGCGCCCCGACGAAGGTGAGCACCGGGTGGCGCTCCTCGGGCGGCGTCGCGATGGTCGACATCTCCCGGATGCCGGTGATCGCCATCTCCAGCGTCCGCGGGATCGGGGTGGCCGACATGCTCAGCACGTCGACCGCCGCCCGCAGCTGCTTGAGGTGCTCCTTGTGCTCGACGCCGAAGCGCTGCTCCTCGTCGACGATCACCATGCCGAGGTTTTTGAACCGGGTGGCCTGCTGCAGCAGCCGGTGAGTGCCGATCACGATGTCGGCCGTGCCCTCGGCGGCCATGCCGAGCGTCTGCTCGGCCTCCTTCGGGGTCTGGAACCGGGACAGCTGGCGGATCTCCAGGGGGAACTGCGTCATCCGCTCGGTGAAGGTGTTGAGGTGCTGCTGGGCCAGCAGCGTGGTCGGCACGAGCACGGCCACCTGCTTGCCGTCCTGCACCGCCTTGAACGCGGCGCGTACGGCGATCTCGGTCTTGCCGTAGCCGACGTCACCGCAGATCAGCCGGTCCATCGGGATCGGCTGCTCCATGTCGCGCTTGACCTCGTCGATCGCGGCGAGCTGGTCAGGCGTCTCGGTGTACGGAAACGCGTCCTCCAACTCCCGCTGCCACGGCGTGTCCGGGCCGAAGGCGTACCCCTTGGACGCCTTGCGGGCGGCGTACAGCTGGATCAGCTGGGCCGCGATCTCGCGGACCGCCTTGCGGGCCCGGGCCTTGGACTTCTGCCAGTCGGCGCCGCCCATCTTGTGCAGGGTCGGGGCCTCCCCACCCACATACCTGGACAGCTGGTCCAACTGATCCGTGGGAACGAAAAGCCGATCACCTGGCTGCCCGCGCTTTGCCGGGGCGTACTCGATGACCAGGTATTCCCGCGACGCGCCGTTGACCGTGCGCTGCACCAGCTCGACGTACCGGCCGATGCCGTGCTGCTCGTGTACGACGTAGTCGCCGGCCTTGAGCTCCAGCGGGTCGATCGTGTTGCGCCGCCGGCTCGGCATTTTCCGCATGTCCCGGGTCGACGAGCCGCGGCCGCCGGTGATGTCGTTGCCGGTGAGCAGCACGAAGCGCGACGCCTCGTCGACGAAGCCGTGGTTGAGCGAGCCACAGGACACGACCAGCTCGCCGGGCTTTGGCGCGGCCGGGATCCGCTCGGTCAACGTGGCGCCGAACCCGGCGTCGCGGAGCACTTCGACCGCCCGCTGGGCAGGCCCGTGCCCCTCGAACACCAGCGCGACCGCCCAGCCCTCACCGGACCAGCGCTTGAGGTCGTCGACCACCCGCCCGGTCTCCCCGTGATAGAGCGGGGTCGGCTGAGCGGCGAGGGACACCGCGATGGCGTCGTCGGGCGTGACGGTGACCTCCGCCGACTCGTCCTCCCACGGCTCGGCGGCTACCGCGGGTCGGGCTTCCACCAGCCCGAACGGCGACAGCGCCCACCACGGCTGGCGCAGGGTTGCCGCGGTGGCGCGTACGTCGGCCAGGGTCCGGAAGGCGGCGGCGCCGAGATCGACCGGGGCCTGGCCGCCGACGGCGGCCGCGGCCCAGCTGGCCTCGAGAAACTCCTCGGAGGTACGCACCAGGTCGTGGGCCCGGGTGCGGATCCGCTCGGGATCGCAGAGCAGTACGTGGGTGCCGGCCGGCATGGCGTGCAGCAGCAGTTCGAGCGAGTCGGGGCCGATCAGGGCCGGCGCCAGGGACTCCATGCCCTCGACCGGGATGCCCTCGGCCAGCTTGTCGAGGATCTCGGCCAACTCGGGGTGCCGGTGGGCCAGGTTTGCTGCGCGCTCGCGTACGGCGGGGGTGAGCAGCAGCTCCCGGCAGGGCGGCGCCCACAGCTGCGGCACCTGCTCGATGGTGCGCTGGTCGGCGACGGCGAAGGTACGGATCTCCTCCACCTCGTCGCCCCAGAACTCGACCCGGGAAGGATGCTCGTCGGTGGGCGGGAAGACATCGAGGATGCCGCCGCGCACCGCGAACTCGCCGCGCTTGGTCACCAGGTCGACCCGGGCGTAGGCCATGTCGCTCAGCCGGCGGGCGACACCCTCCAGCTCCGCCTCGGTGCCCGGGGACAGCTGCACCGGCTCGAGGTCGCCGAGCCCCTTGAGCTGCGGCTGCAGTACCGAGCGGACCGGCGCGACGACCACCCGCAGCGGCCCGGTGCCCCCGTGCCGGTCACCGGCTTCGGGGTGGGCGAGCCGGCGCAGTACGGCCAGCCGGCGGCCGACCGTGTCCGAGCGCGGGGACAGCCGCTCGTGCGGCAGCGTCTCCCACGCCGGGTA
>DASVMV010000151.1:0-1660 GCA_036384155.1 Micromonosporaceae bacterium | reverse complement strand
GGCCGGCTCGTCGACGTCACCGAGGGTGCACGCGCGCTGCTCGATGCGGCGGAGCTGGACCGGGTGGGCGCGGCGGTGGCCCGGGGACGCGTGTCGGGCCTGGTCGACGGGGAACCGTACGGGCGGCACGACGGCCGGTGGCTGGTGTTCCATGCCAGTCCCCGGGAAACCTCGATCGACGTCATGGTCCAGCGCATCCGGCCACATCAGGTGAGCGGGTTCGTCAGCCAGGCGCTCGGCCTGGAGCCCTGGCAACGCCGACTGCTCGGGGCCATCGCGCGGGGCCGAGACACCCGCCAGATCGCCCACGAGCTGGAGATGTCCGCGTACGCCGTGCAGGACGGCATGGTGTCGCTGTTCACGGCCTTCGGTGTGACCGGCCGGATCGAGCTGGTCACGGCCCTGTTCTTCGACCACTACGTGCCGTTGCACGCCGCCGACACCCAGGTCTCGCCGGAGGCGTGACCCGGCGGCGACGCCGGCACGCTCAATCCCGGCTCTTGGTTCAGGGCGCTGCCCGTACCAGCGACCGTGCCTCGGCGGCATCCGCGGCGCCGAGGGCGAGCGACGCGAGCCGGTGGCAGCCGTCGAGGGTGTACGCCGACAGCGCCAGGCGCACCTCGGCGATCGCACGCGGCGCCATCGACAGGCTGGTCACGCCGAGCCCGACCAGGACCGGCGCCAGCTCCGGGTCGGCCGCGGCCTCGCCGCACACGCCGACCGGCGTGCCGGTTCGACGCCCGGCCGCGCCGCACGCGGCGATCAGCGACAGCAGCGCGGGCTGCCACGGGTCCAGCAGGTCGGCCAACTCTCCCGCCTGCCGGTCCGCGGCAAACGCGTACTGGCTCAGGTCGTTCGTTCCGATGCTGAGGAAGTCGACGACGCCGGCGAGAGCGTCTGCCCGCAGCGCCGCGGCCGGCACCTCCACCATCACCCCGGCGGTCGGGAGGCCCGCCGCCCGGCACCGGTCGACGAACTCCGTCGCTTCGGCGACGGTGGCGACCATCGGCGCCATCACCCACACGTCGGCGGTGCTGGCCTTTGCCGCCTCCGCGATGGCGGCGAGCTGGGTGTCGAGCAGATCCGGACACCGCCGGGCGAGCCGCAGGCCGCGAATGCCGAGGGCCGGATTCGGCTCCACCGGTTGAGACAGGAACGGCAGCGGCTTGTCCGCGCCCGCGTCCAGCGTACGTACGACCACCCGCCGCCCCGCGCACAAGGCGAACACCTCGGCGTACGCGCTCGCCTGCTCGGCCTGGGTGGGCTGGGATGGCCGGTCCAGGTAGAGCAACTCGGTGCGGAATAGCCCGACTCCCTCGACGGCATCAGCCGCCATCCCCTCGAGGTCGCGCGCGGAGCCGACGTTGGCCAGCAGGGCGACCGGATGTCCGTCGGCGGTACGCCCGGGTCCGCGGCTGCCGGCCAGCCGCGCGGCTCGGATCCGATCCCGCTCGCGCAGGTCGCGGACGCCTTCCTCGTCGACGCCGACGGTCAGCTCGCCCCGCGCGCCGTCGACGCCGACGACGGTTCCATCGGCGAGCCCGAGCGCTCCGGCGCACCGCACGATGGCGGGCACGCCGGCGGCGCGGGCGAGGATCGCGGTGTGGCTCGTCGGCCCGCCCTCCTCGGTAACGATGGCGAGCACAGCCGCGGGGTCCAG
>DASVMV010000150.1:0-8561 GCA_036384155.1 Micromonosporaceae bacterium | reverse complement strand
CGGCGGCGTCTGGACTGAGGAGCGAAGCGACGAGGGAAGACGTCGCGAACAGCGCCGCGCGACCGAGCGAACCAGAAGGCGCTGTGAGCGAGGGAGCTGGCGCGGCGGCGTCTGGACTGAGGAGCGAAGCGACGAGGGAAGACGTCGCGAACAGCGCCGCGCGACCGAGCGAACCAGAAGGCGCTGTGAGCCGGAGCCCGAACCGCTGCGCGGCAACGAAAACGGCCCGCGTCGGGTGACGCGGGCCGTACGCTGTAGCCCCGACCGGATTCGAACCGGCGCTACCGCCTTGAGAGGGCGGCGTCCTAGGCCACTAGACGACGGGGCCAGGACTGTCGTTAGCCCTTTCGGGCAACGGTGCTGAACTCTACCAGAGACCAGCAACCGATGCCCTTGCGGACATCGGTGGCTGGGGTACCAGGACTCGAACCTAGACTAACGGAGCCAGAATCCGTCGGGCTGCCAATTACCCCATACCCCATCGGTGCGCTGGGCACCGGCAGTGAACTTTACCGGACCGCTTGGTACGGGGCCAAATCCGAAGGCCGCTTCCCCCGCCCGGACCGTGCCTTCCCGGGCCGTCAGTCGAGGGCCACGACCGGGTTCGACAGATCGCCGATGCCCTCGATGCGCACCGTGACGATATCCCCGCCCTGTAGGGGACTAACCCCAGCCGGGGTGCCGGTGAGGACCACATCGCCGGGCAAGAGGGTCATCACGTGTGAGATGTACGACACCAGGGTCGGTACGTCGAACACCATGTCGCTGGTACGCCCCAACTGCCGCACCTCCATCTCCTCCGGACCCGGCCCGACCTCGCACCGCACCTCGAGGTCGGCGACGTCCAGGCCGGTCACCAGCCACGGACCCAACGGGCAGAACGAGTCGAAGCCCTTCGCCCTCGTCCACTGCCCGTCCGAGCGCTGCAGATCACGGGCCGTGACGTCGTTGGCGCAGGCGTACCCGAAGACGGCCCGCTCCGCGGCGGCGCGGTCGGCGCGCCGCGCACCCGGCGGCCCGATCACCACGGCCAGCTCGGCCTCGTGCTCCACCTGGCGGGACTGCGGCGGAAGGCGGATGGCGTCGCGCGGCCCGATCACCGAGGTCGACGGCTTGAGAAACAGCAGCGGCTCGGCGGGCACCGTGCCACCATGCTCGGCCGCGTGCTCCGCGTAGTTGCGGCCCACGCAGACCACCTTGCTGGGCAGGATGGGAGATAGCAGCCGGACGTCGGCCAGCGCCCAGCGTTGCGCGGTGAACCGGAGCTGGCCGAAGGGGTGGCCGTCGATCTCGGCCACGGTCAGCGCCTCGGGGCCGGCACCCGGCTCACCCTCGACGACTCCGAACGACATTCCCTTGGGATGGGCAAAGCGAGCGATACGCACGCCGCCAATCTAACCGCAGCTTTCCCACGGGTTGCCTGCCATCACGCGTGGTCGTCCCCGGGGGCACGATAGCGGCGGCCGGCGCGGCCGGCAGCAGTTCCGGTCTTCTCCTCCGGGCCGCCGAGGCGACCCCTAGCCTCGCCGAGGGAGGGTCCAACTGATGCGCGTGACGACACGACGCGGCTTTGCGGTGCTTCTCGCGGGCGGCCCGGCCACGGTGGCCGCAATGCTGGCGCTGGCCGGGCCGGCCGCCGCGCAATCGGCTCCACCGCCCGTCTCGGTGATGATCGAGACCGCCGGAACGACCGCGCCGGCCTACCGCATCGCGGTCCGCAATGACACCGATCGGCCGGTCACCACCACGGTCCGGCAGCAGCTGCCGCGGGGTGCCCCGCCGACCGCGGTCAGCGACGGCGGGGAGGTACGGCCGGCCGTCGCCGGCGACCGCTCGGCACCGGCCGAGGTGACCTGGCAGGTCAGCCTGCCCGCCCGCGGCATGACCATGCTGAGCACCACTCTGGCGGCGCGCCCGCCCGGCAGCACGGTGACCGCGCCCACCTGCGCCTTCGACGACGCGGGCAGCCAGGCGTACGACTGCACCGCGGCGACGTGGGTCGCGCCGCGCGCCCCCGTCCGGCCCGGCCAGCCGCTGTGGCGCCAGGAGCTGGTGCTCGTACCGTCGGCCGCCATGCTGCTGGTCGGGGTCGCCGTGGGGCTGGTCGTACGGCGCGGACGCCGCCGGTACGCCCAGGTACGCCGCTCGCCGGGCACGGCCGGCAATGGGGCGGTCCCCGGGTCCGGCGCATCCGGACCGCCGCGATCCGCACCGCCGCGATCCGCACCGCCGAGCGCCGGCCCGTCCAGACCTGCCCGGTCCTCACCGCCGCAGTGGGGGGTACGCCCGACGAAGCCGGCCACCGCACTGGTGGTCGGCCTCGCCGCGGCCGGGCTGGCGGTCACGCTCGCCCTGACCGGCTGGACCGGAACCGAGCAGGTGGCCGGCATGAATCCCAACACTCGGCCGACCAACGGGGCATGGATCGGGCGAACGGCGACCGGAGCGCTCGGCGCGAGCCTGCAGGAGGCGGCATTCGACATGACCGTTTACCGGCTGGTGTGTGACCCGAGCGACGGCGCCACCCGTACCTGCCTGGCCACGGTCTACCTGCACAACCGCGGTGGGACCGAACAACGCTGGCACGCCGGCATGCAGCGCATCTACCTGCCGAGCGGCAACTGGGTGAGCGCCGACGACTCCGCCACCCGAGCCGCGAACCGCGGTCAGGATCCCTTTGCCGACCCCGTGCCGCCGGGCGACAGTCGGCTGGTGGCGCTGGCGTTTTCAGTTCCGGCCCGAGAGCAGCCGGTGCGGATCGAGCTGCGCAGCGGCGCCTTCTCCGCGGGCGTCAGCGTCGCGCTGTGACGGGGCTCGGGCCCTTCCTTTCGTACTTCGTACCCTTGACGTCGTGACCGCTGTCCTCCCCCCGGCCGTGGGCGTCCTGGACGCACCCGCCTGGCTTGCCCGGCGCCGGGCCCACGAGGCGCGGGTCGACCGCTGGCTGGTGCCACACCTGGCCCGCCGGCGTGCCGGCGCCAAGCACCCCGTCGAGGACTTCCTTTTCACCTACTACTCCCACCGGCCGGCCCAGCTGCGTCGCTGGCACCCCGGGGCCGGGGTGGTGCTGCGCGACGCCGACCCGGCCGATCTGGGCCGGGACTACGGCCGCACTGCCGCCGGGGTCACCCTCGACGCCACCGCGGTACGCCGGCGGCGCGCCGACTCCATCGCCTGGATCCGGGGCCTGCTCGCGGCGACGGCCGGCCGGTCCGCCCAGTTCGGCTGCTTCGGAATGCACGAGTGGGCGATGGTCTACCGGCAGACCCAGGACGAGGTACGCCACAACGCCTGGCCGCTGCGGCTCAGCCCGGAGCAGACCGCCCGCACCGTCGAGGACACCCGGATCCGGTGCAGCCACTTCGACGCGTACCGGTTCTTCACGCCGGCGGCGCGGCCGCTGAACCTGCTCGCGCCCAGCCGGGCGACCCAGCACGCCAACGAACAGCCGGGCTGCTTGCACGCCAACATGGACCTTTACAGGTACGCCTACAAGCTCTCGCCCCTGGTCTCCTCGGAACTCGTGGCGGACTGTTTCGAGCTGACGAGGGAGATCCGGACCCTGGACATGCGGGCCAGTCCGTACGACCTGTCGGAACTGGGGTACCCACCGGTCAAGGTCGAGACGGCTGCGGGCAGGCACGAGTACGTGCAGGCGCAACGGTCGTTCACGGAGCGGGCGGCACCCCTGCGCGCTCGTCTGATCGCGGAGTGCGATCGGCTCCGTCCAGTCGCCGACGGCGTGCGGTCCGACTAATCGCCGTCCACCCGGCCGCGCTCGCGCTTGCGCTGCGACCGGCGCTTCTTCTCCTCCAGGCGGCGCTGCTTGGCCGCGCGGGACGGACGCGTCGGGCGGCGCGGCGGAGGCGGCGGCGCGAACGCCTCCCGCAGGATCTCGGCCAGCCGGTCCCGGGCCGCCTCCCGGTTGGCCAGTTGCTGCCGGTTCTCGCTGGCGGCGATGGTCAGAACGCCGTCGACCAGGCGTGCGGCGAGGCGCTCCAGTGCGCGCGCCCGCAACGGCTCCGGCACGCTCGGCGAGGCCCCGAGGTCGAAGGTCAGCTCAACCCGGGAATCGGCGGTGTTCACGCCCTGCCCGCCCGGTCCGGACGAACGGGAGAAGCGCTCCCGCAACTCGCCGGCCGGGATCACCACCCGGTCGGTCACCCGCAGGTCGTCGGCCACGCCCATGAGTCTAGGGGCGAACGTCCGGACGCCCTCCCGGCGCGCCAGCCCGTCCGGGAGCCCGCTCAGCCGCCCTTGCCGATGATGCCGTCGGCGACCTGCTGGGCCCGTTCGATCGGGATGGCGAAGCCGATGCCGATGGAGCCGCCGTTGTGGTCCATCGTCGCGATGGCCGTGTTGACCCCGATGACCTCACCCCGGGCGTTGACCAGCGGACCGCCGGAGTTCCCCGGATTGATCGAAGCGTCGGTCTGCACCGCCGAATGCTGCCCGTTGCCGAGCCGCACCTGGCGGTCCAGCGCGCTCACGATGCCCGCGGTCACCGTTCCGGACAGGCCCAGCGGCGAGCCCACCGCCAGCACCGGCTCGCCCACCTGGGTCGCGTTCGGCTTGGCCAGCGGCAGCGGCCGCAGGCCAGCCGACGGCGGCACCCGCAGCACGGCGATGTCGCTGCTCGCATCGCGGCCGACCACCTCCGCGGTCAGCCGCCGGCCGTCCGGCGTCTCCACGATGACCGGACCGCCGCCACCCTGGGCGATGATGTGCTCGTTGGTGACGATGTGCTGCTCGTTGTCGATCGCGAAGCCGGACCCGGCGGCCACCTGGTTGCCCCGCTCCACCGCGACCGAGACCACGCCGGGCAGCGCCTGGGACGCCGCTGGCACGAGCCCGGGCGGTACGCCGGCCGCGTTGGCCGGCGCAGGGGACGCGACTCCGCCGTGCGGGCGCGCGTCGCCGGCCACGTAGCCACCGGCCACGGCGCCCGATCCGGCCGACAGGGCGACAATTCCGAGAGCGGTGAGCAACACCCGGCGGAGCCGGGCCCGCGCCAGCACGCCACCAATCCCCGCCCCCTCCTGTCCCGCGGTATGGAGGTCCGGCGAGGTGAACCATGGGCCACGGGGCTCCCCCAGGCCGACAGGCACCGCCATAGCTTCTCCTTCTCCTCCTCAGGGCAGGCGGGAGAACCACACCATCGAGGTGGCCGCCGCAGCCGTCGCCAGCATCAGGCCTATTCCGATGAACCGGGCGGCGATGTCCTGCCGCTCCATCCGGTAGCCCACCGAGGTCCCGATGTCCTCGTACACCGCTCGTAGTTCGTCGCTGCTGGTCGCCTCGTGATAGCCGCCGCCGGTCTGGTCCGCGACGGCTCGCAGCGTCATGCCGTCGACCGGGACCCGCACCGCCCGCCCGCCGCGATCCACCGCCCCGCCCGGCGTTCCGAACGAGATCGTGTGCACCGGGATCTTGGCCTTGGCCGCGTCGGCTGCGGCCTCCAGCGGATCGCGTCCCGACGTGTTCGCCCCGTCGGAGAGCAGCACCACCCGCGCCGGCGGCGGGTTGTTCGCCGCCTTGGCGTCCAGGGTCCGCACCGCCTCGAGAGAGGTGTTGATGGCCTCGCCGATGGCCGTCCCCTGCACGCCGGTGCTGCCCTCGGCCAGCCGACCGATGCCCGACTCCAGCGCCTCCCGGTCCTTGCCCGGTGCCACGATCACGGCGGCGCTGCCGGCGAAGGCCACCAGCCCGACGTTGAACTCGTCCGGCAGTGCCTCCACGAACCGCAAGGCCGCCCGCTTCGCGGCACTCAGCCGGTCGGGACGCACGTCGGTGGCGAGCATCGAGGTGGAGACGTCCACCGCGACGATCACCGTGGCCCGCTCCCGCGGCACCCGGACCTCCGCGGTCGGCCGGGCGAACCCGACCGTCAGGAACGCCAGCATGGCGAGGAAGAGCGCCGCCGGTACGTGGCGACGCCAGGCCGGACGGTGCGGCGCCACCCGGTCCAGCAGCCGCAGGTTCGTGAAGCGCACGGCATAGCGGCTGCGCCGCCGCTGCATCGCCACGTACCCGCCTACCAGCGCGGCCAGACCGAGCAGGAGCCACAGCCGCTCCGGCGACTCCCACCTCACGCCGCACCGCCGGCGGCGTGGTGGGCGGTTGGCGGCCGGGCGGCCGAGGTCAACCGCCGCTGGTGGTGGACGTGGCGGACGATGTCGGCGACCCAGTCCCGGTCGGTCCGCAGCACCAGATGGGCCGCGGCGGTCCGGCGCAGCGCCTGCTTCACCACGAGCCGCTGGCGATGCGCCGCCGCGGCGAACCGCTCGCGCAGCGCTCGGCTGCCGGTGGAGATCTCCCGGCGCTGCCCGGTCTCCGGATCCACCAACGTGATCAGCCCGACATCGGGCAGTTCCAGTTCCCGGGGGTCGACCACCTCGACGGCCAGCACCTGGTGGCGGGCGGCGAGCCGGCGAAGCGGGCGTTCCCAGGCCGGCTCCGCGGTGACGTCAGTGTCGCCGTCGTCGGTGAGGCCGTCGAGGAAGTCGGAGATGACGACGGCGAGGCCCCGTTTGGGCGCCGCGCGGTTCAGCGCGTCGACGCCCTCGGCGAGGCCGGCCGGGCGGGCGCCGGCCGCGCCGCGTGGGACGGCCAGCAGCGTACGCAGGATGCCCAGCAGGTGGTCCCGGCCGGCGCGGGCCGGAAAGCGACTTATCGGCCCGTCTCCCAGCAGGTGCCCACCGATCCGGTTGCCGCTGCCCGCGGCGAGGAAGCCGACCGCGGCCGCCGCAGCCACCGCCAACTCCCGCTTCTCCAGCTCGGCGGTGCCGAAGTCCATGCTGGCCGTGGCGTCGACCAGGAGCCAGGTGGACAATTCCCGGTCGGCGTCGACCTCGCGCACGTGCGGCACGGTCGTCCGGGCGGTGACGGCCCAGTCCATCCGGCGTACCTCGTCCTCACCGGGCCGGTACTCGCGGCTACCGCGCAGATCGGTACCCGGCCCGGGCAGCAGACCGAGGTGCTGGCCGTGCAGGAGCCCGTCGAGCCGGCGGGTGATGGTCAACTCGAGCCGGCGCAACCGGTCCTCGGGGGCCAACTCGGCCAGGGTCGGCCCGGCGGGCACGTCGGCTGTGGTGCGGCGCCTCACGGCACCACCACCTCGGCGGCCGGCTCCTCCTGGTGCGGCGCGATCTGCGGCGGCGGCACCGCGTTGACCAACCGGCGTACGACCGAATCGGCGCTCACCCCCTCGGCGACGGCGTCGAACGACAGCACCAGCCGGTGCGACATCACGTCGACGGCCAGTTCCCGTACGTCCTCGGGCAGCACGTACTCCCGGCCGCGCAGCAACGCCAGTCCCCGGGCGGCGGCGACCAGCCCCAGCGTGGCCCGCGGGCTGGCCCCGTACGCCAACAGTGGCGCCACCTCGGGCAGCCCGAACCGCGCCGGCTGGCGGGTGGCGAGGACCAGTCGTACGACGTACTCGGCGACCGCGTGGTGGACGAACACCCTGGCCGCGCGGGCCTGTAGCGCCAACAGCCACTGTGGATCGAGCACCTGGCGGGCCTCCGGTCGCCCGGCGCTCATCCGGTAGAGGATGGCCAGTTCGTCGGCGTCGGTCGGATAGTCGACGGTTACCTTCATGAGGAACCGGTCCCGTTGCGCTTCCGGTAACTGGTAGACGCCCTCGGACTCGATCGGGTTCTGGGTGGCCAGCACCAGGAACGGCGACGGCACGGGATAGCTGCGGCCGCCGATCGAGACCTGGCGCTCGGCCATCGCCTCCAGCAGGGCGGACTGCACCTTGGCCGGCGCTCGGTTGATCTCGTCGGCGAGCACGAGGTTGGCCATCACCGGCCCGAGTTCGACGTCGAAGGTCTCCTTGGACGCGCGGTAGATCCGGGTGCCGACGATGTCGGAGGGGACGAGGTCCGGCGTGAACTGGATCCGGGAGAAGGTGCCGCCGACCGTGGTGGCGAGCGTCTGGGCGGCCAGCGTCTTGGCTACCCCGGGCACTCCTTCCAAAAGGCAGTGGCCGTCGGCGATTAGGGCGGTGAGCAGTCGTTCGACGAGCTGGTCCTGGCCGACGATCACCCGTTTGACCTCGAAGAGGGTCTGCTCGAGCTCGGGCGTGTCTTCGGCCACGGTCACGGGCATGGGCGTCACAGTGTCCGGTGCGTCCGTCACGGTCCAAGCTTCCCGTGGTGGAGCCCTTCAAACCGGCGATATGCGCTTTTTGCTCGGGTTGCTGGCGGTGCCGTGGGGCCTCGGCGCAACGGCGTCGCCGGACGCCGGGGCGGGGCCTGGTTGGCTAATCTCCGGGCATGGACCGGGCGGCGGGGACGGCGGCGACGGACGGCGGTGAGCCGGTCCGGGCGAGGTGGCGCAGCAGCCGGCTGGTGACCGCCGCGTGTTGGCTGGTGACGGTGCCCGGATTGGCTTGGGCGGTGATCCGCGTGTTCGGCCTGGAACGCGGCGGCCTGGTGCAACTCCTCGCGTTCACCCCGTACCTGGCCGGGTGGGCGTTGGCGCCGCTGGCGCTGGCGCTGGTCCTGCGGCGGTGGCCGGTGGCCGCGGTGGCCGGTCTGGCCACGGTGGCGCTG
>DASVMV010000149.1:0-2283 GCA_036384155.1 Micromonosporaceae bacterium | reverse complement strand
CGATCGGAGCGGAGGCGATCGCCACCGGTTTCGGTGCCAAGCAGCCCCTAGCCCGCAGGCGCGCCGGGTGGGACGAATGGCAGCCCGGCCGGCGGCCCGGATTCGATGAGGCGCCAGATGGCGGCGGTGTCGAGGTGCTCCTCGACGAGGTCGCCGAGCAGGTCGAGGGTGCGCTCGCGGGCCGCCCCGAAGGACGTGTCCGGAGCCACCCGGAAACCGTGCCGCCCGGCCTGGTGGGCCGCGACGGTGAGGAAGCGGCGCCGGAACTCGTCGGATTCGAACGCGCCGTGCCAATGTGTGCCGAACACGTTGCCGAGCGCGGCGCCCTCGCCCCGCCCGTCGGCGTACGTCATCAGCGGCGGCAGGCCCGGCTCGGCGGCCGAGACGTGGCCGTGGTGGATCTCGTAGCCGTGGACCTCGACACCGAGGGCGGTGCCGTGGGATCGCAGCACGGTCTTGCGTCGGCCGAAGGTGACCTCCACCGGAAGTAGACCGAGCCCGGCCACCGTGCCCCGCCGGCTCTCCACGTCGTCGTGGATGGCCCGGCCGAGCATCTGGAAGCCGCCGCAGATGCCCAGCACCGGCCGGCCGGCGCCGGCGTACGCCAGGAGCTCGTCGGCGAGCCCGCACCCCCGCAGCCACTCCAGGTCGTCCACCGTGGACTTGCTTCCGGGCAGCACCACGAGGTCGGCGGCGGCGAGCTCGGCCGGCTCCACGGTGAGCCGGACCCGAACGCCGGGCTCGGTGGCCAGGGCCTCGACGTCGGTGGCGTTGGAGATCCGCGGCAGCCGGACGACCGCGACGTCGAGCCAGTCGGTGCCGCGCGGCGCGGCCGGCCGGCCGAGCACCCGGCCGTAGGCGAGGGAGTCCTCGGCGTCCAGCCAGAGGTCGACGTGCCACGGCAGGACCCCGTACGTCGGGCGGCCGCTGACCCGGGCGAGCATCTCGATGCCCGGCTGCAGGAGGCCCCGGTCACCGCGGAACTTGTTGATGACGAAGCCGGATACCAGGGCCTGGTCGCCTGCCTCCAGGAGCGCGAGAGTGCCGAAGAACGACGCGAACACGCCACCGCGGTCGATGTCGCCCACCACGATCGTGGGCAGACCGGCGTGCCGGGCGAGGCCCATGTTGACGTAGTCGACATCGCGGAGGTTGATTTCGGCGGGGCTGCCGGCGCCTTCGCACACGACGACGTCGTACGTCGCTCGCAGGTCCCGCAGCGCGGTGAACGCCGCCTCGGCGAGCCGTGGGCGCAGCGACCGGAAGTTGGCGGCGGTCACCGCGCCGGTCCCCGTGCCGAGCACGATCACCTGGCTGGTGTGGTCGCTGCCGGGCTTGAGCAGCACCGGGTTGAACCGCAGATCCGGCGCGAGTCCGCAGGCCGCCGCCTGCATCGCCTGGGCCCGGCCGATCTCGCCGCCGCGGCCGTCGGGGCCGACCACGACCGCCGAGTTGTTGGACATGTTCTGCGCCTTGAACGGCGCGACCTTGACGCCCCGCCGGTGCAGCCAGCGGCACACGCCGGCGGTGACCACGCTCTTGCCCGCGTCGGAGGTCGTGCCCGCGATGAGGAGTCCGCCGCTCATCGCGGCGCCAGCCGGCGGAACAGTGCGCGGCGGGGCGCTGCTGTGACGACGTGCCCGACGGCCAGCGCGAGCGCCGCGAGGCCGACGATCCGGGAGAGGTCGGCGGCCCGCCGGATCTGCCGGGCCTCCGGCCGTGGGCCGTCGCCGAGGAACGGCCGCACCTCGGTGCGTCCGAAGTAGACGTTTCGACCGCCGAGGCGTACGCCGAGGGCGCCGGCCATGGCCGACTCGCACTGGCCGGCGTTCGGGCTGGGGTGGTCGTTGCGGTCGCGACGCCAGATCCGCCAGGCCTCCGCCCGCCGCCCGTGCACCGCTGATGCCGCGGCGATGGTCAGCAGGGCGGTGGCCCGGGCCGGCACGAGGTTGAGCGCGTCATCGAGGCGGGCCGCCGCCGTGCCGAACTTCTCGTACCGATTGGACCGGTGGCCGACCATCGCGTCGAGCGTGTTGACCGCGCGATAACCGAGCAGACCGGGCAGGCCCGCTACGGCACCCCAGAACAGGGGGGCAACGACGGCGTCGGAGGTGTTTTCGGCAACCGACTCGACCGTCGCGCGGGCGAGTTCCGGCTCGTCGAGCGCGGACGGGTCCCGCCCGCACAGGTTGCCGAGCCGCGCCCGCGCCGCCGCAAGGTCACCCCGACCAAGCGACCGGGCCATCTCGCCGGCCCCGGCGCGCAGGGTGCGGCCGCCGAGCG
>DASVMV010000148.1:0-1847 GCA_036384155.1 Micromonosporaceae bacterium | reverse complement strand
GCCGGGACGACCGGGACGCAGTTGGTCGTAGACCTTCGCCAGCTCGGGCTGCAGTTCGGTGGGGTCACCGGCGCGCAGCCGGCCGGGGTCGCCGGGCGCCAGGCCGACCGCGGCGGAGTTGACGTCCAGCTCGACACGCGGGGCTGCGTGCCCGTACCCGAACCGCGGGTAGATCGGAGCCTCGCTGGCCCACAGCACCGCGACCGGCTCGCGGCCGGCCGCCCTGATGTCCTGCAGCTGGCGGTGCATCATCCGGCTCAGTAGGCGTCGCCGGCGATGTGTCGGAGCCACCCCCACCATGGTGACGTGCGCGGCCGGTACGACCGATCCCGGCACGGTCAGCTCCCGGGTGTACGCCCCGGCGTGCGCGACGACGTCGCCCGCGTCCCGGACGAGCAACGTCCGCTCCGGCTCGAACACCTCCCGCTCGGCGTTTTGGACGGCCTCGTCGAAGGGATCATGGAAGGCGCGGAACAACATTCGGGAGATTTCGTCCCAATCGTCCGCCGATCCGACGTGAAGCGGCAATTCGTGGGTGGTCACCCGTCCTGTCTAGTCGATCGCCGCAGAGTCGGCGAGTGCTTTGTCGGCTGGCTACCCTCGGAGGCGTGATCGGCGCGGGTCCGCCCTACCGGCCCGTGCCAGGGGAGGATTCATGACCGAGCGCGCCAGACCGCGGGCCGACCAGACCGCGGAAATGCCGCCACAGCCGAGCCCGTACCGGCGGGGTGTCGCGCATGTCGGCGCCGGACGTCCCCGGCCCACCGACACGACGGTGATCCGGGAGAGCCCAACGGGATGGCCGGGCGACACCGGACAGCAAGCCCGGCTTCCGCTCGGCTACCGGATGGCGCAGCTGCGCAGGGGCCGGCAATGGTCCACCACGGGTGCCGTCTTCGCGCTGGTCTGCTGGGGGATCTGGGCGGCGTCCTCGCTCGGCAACCTGGGTAGCCCGATGGCCACCCTGGTGATCACCTCGCTGGTCGCCGTCGGGCTCTTCGCGCTGGCCCGGCTGGTCGGCCGGTTGGTGTGGGAGCGCCAGTTGGGTCGGGTACGCCGCAGCGCCCGCGGCGCCCACCTCGTTACCGCGGTGTTCCTCGTCGCGGTGGGCGTGGCGTTCCTGCGTCAGACCGAGTGGGTGGTCACCGCCTGGAACTGGGTAGTCAACTGGTAGCCGTGGCCTCGCAAAAGGAGCGGATGCTCGCCGGCGAGCGCTACATCGCCGACGATTCCGAGTTGGCGGCGGACCTGCGGCGGGCGGCGCTGCTGACCGAGCGGCTCAACGCCACCACCGCCGCCGAACCGGGCGTGCGGCGCCGGTTGCTCGCGGAGCTGTTCGGCGCGCTCGGCGAGGGCAGCGAGGTACGGCCACCGCTGTACTGCGACTACGGCTACCACATTCGGATCGGGGCGGGCTGCTTCCTGAACTTCGGCGCCGTCCTGCTCGACGCCGCGCCGATCACGATCGGGTCGGACGTGCAGTTGGGCCCGTACGTCCAGCTGCTCACCCCGACCCACCCGCTCGAGGCCGGCGCGCGGCGGGCCAAATGGGAGGCCGCCGAGCCCATCACCATCGGCGACAACGTGTGGCTCGGCGGCGGCGTCATCGTGCTGCCCGGGGTCACCATCGGCCCCGACACGGTGGTCGGCGCCGGCAGCATCGTGACCCGCGACCTGCCGGCGGGCGTACTGGCGGTCGGTAACCCGGCCCGGGTCGTCCGCCCCCTGCCCGCCGAGTAGGGCGGTCCCTCCTCCTCTTCCTCGTCCTCCTCCTCCTCGTCCTCCTCCTCGTCCTCCTCGCGATCTAGGGCAAATAGCTGTGATTAGAGATCAACTAGCGACCGTTT
>DASVMV010000147.1:0-5239 GCA_036384155.1 Micromonosporaceae bacterium | reverse complement strand
GGTCAGGTCGGCGGCCGTCTTCTGGCTGGCCTTGAGTTGGCTGTGCACCTTGTTGTACTGCTCGATGACCGGCTCCAGCTTCACCCAGGCCTGGTCGATCTGCTTTTCCACCTCGGGGATCGACGGCTCCGCGTGGGCGGGAGCGGACGGTAGGACGCCGACCACGGCGGCCGCGGCGACGATCAGAAGCTTACGGAGAGCGCCCTGCCTGGTGCGGATTCGGCCCAACGGACGCCAACTCCTAATTCTCCTAGCCGCCGACCAGGCGGGCTGGCAGCTTGTGACAACGGCGATTCGGCCGTTCCCGCCCGGGGCGTCAGGTGACCAAGACCGACAGCCGAGGCAGACAATGCCCAAACCTACGTAGGGTCACACATCGAATCAAGGTCCCGACCTGCACTATCCGGTACGCCGTCAAACCGTCACTTTGAGTGCTCACGGGCCGCGCGAGGGCTGCTCGTACGGAGACGGCCATCGCAACGGTCCGCCTGGCGCGCGGTTGACGGAACGGGGCCGGGAGCCGGGACCGCGCCGGGTCGGATGCAACCGGCGGGTCGGCCCCGGCGTGATCCAGAGCGATATTCAAAATCGTGAAGGGGTCACCCGTGAGCTGGCACAGGTCTCATTCCCTCAGATCGCTCGCGGCAGCGGGCGTACTGCTCACCGCGCTCGGCGCTTACGCCGTGGCGTCGACAGAGGACAGCGAAGCAGCCGAGGCGCCGCGGTTGCCCGCCGGGCGGACGTACGAGGTGACGCTGCTGACCGGTGACGTCGTGACCGTGCACACCCGCGAGACCGGTTGCCCGGTGGTCAGCGTGCGGCCGGTCAACCCGAGCGGGCTGCTGCATCGCAGCTGCGGGGCGGACGGCCGGGTGCGGGTGGTCCCGGGCCAGGTGGTACCGCTGCTCGGCAAGGTGCTCGACGAGTCGCTGTTCGACGTCACCACGTTGATCACCGAGGGGTACGACGACGCGAGCACGGCCGAGTTGCCGGTCATCGTGCGGCCCGCCAATGCCACAGCCCGGACCGCGCTCACGACTGACCTGCGTGGTAAGCGGGAACTGCCGATCATCGGCGCGGTCGCCGGTCGGCAGCCCAAGGCCAAGGCGGCCAGCCTGGTCAGGTCGCTCTCCGCGCGCGGGACCGCGGCGAGCACCGGGAAGATCTGGCTGGACCATCGGGTACGAGTCACGTCGGCGCCGGTCGGGGGCGATCGGCTCGACGCCAATCTGACGCAGGTGGCCGCGCCGCAGGCGTGGGCAGCCGGCTACACCGGGCGGGGCGTCCGGGTCGCCGTGCTGGACACCGGCGTCGACCCCATGCATCCGGATCTGCATGGCCAGGTGGCGGACCGTACCGACTTCACGACCGAGAACGGCGACGCCCTCGACCGCCACGGGCACGGCACTCACGTGGCCGCAACGATTGCCGGTTCGGGCGTCGCGTCGCGCGGCCAGCGTCGCGGTGTCGCCCCCGAGGCGACGCTCGTGGTCGGCAAGGTTCTCGACGATCAGGGCTTCGGGTTCGACTCGCAGGTCATCGCGGGCATGGAGTGGGCGGCAGCCCGCGCCGACGTGGTGAACATGAGCCTCGGCGGGTACGAGGCCAGCGACGGCACCGACCCGATGTCGCTTGCTCTCGACGCGTTGGCCGAGGAGCACGGGACGCTTTTCGTGGTCGCCGCCGGCAACGATGGACCGACCGATCGGATGATCACCGCGCCGTCGGCCGCCGCCAGCGCGCTCACGGTGGGCGCTGTGAACGGAAACGACGAACTGGCCGAGTTCTCCAGCCGCGGCCCGTTGATCAACACATATGAAGCGAAGCCGGAGATCGTCGCGCCCGGCGTTGATGTGGTGTCGGCCCGCGCGGCGGGGACCGCGCTGGGCCGGGTGGTCGACGCCTACTACACGGCCGCTACGGGCACCTCGATGGCCGCTCCGCACGTCGCCGGCGCAGCCGCCTTGCTGGCCCAGCGGCAGCCGGGCTGGACCGCCGCCCAGCTCAAGGCGGGCCTCATCGGCGCGGCCGAGCCGCTGGCCGGCGCCGATGCGTACACGGTGGGCGCCGGGCGGCTGCACGCGGCGCGGCCGCTCGACGGCGTGGTCGCCGGCACGGGGCTGGTCAACCTCGGCACCTTCACCCACCCGCAGTCCGGCCCGGCCGAGACGAAGCTGGCCTGGACCAACACCGGCAGGCAGGTGGCGGAGCTGAAGCTCTCGGTGGCCGTTTCCGACCGGTACGGCGCGTCCGCGCCGACCGGCGCGGTCACCTTGTCCGACCAGGCGCTGTCCGTCGCCCCGGACGCCACCGGGGCCGCGGTCCTGCACATCGACCGCGCTCGGTTCGCCGGCGCGCCGGGGCTGTACACGGCCGTGATCACCGCTCGCGCCGGCACCACGACCGCAACCACGCCGGTGGCGTTCTACGTCGAGCCGCCCAGTCACGACCTCACGCTCTCGTTGACCCCACTGCCGGACACCGCGGCGGAGGCCAACGTGTTCGCCTTTGGGCAGGTCGTCAACCTGGACGACCCCGCCCGGTATGCGGTCCGGTTCTCCTTCGGGCCGGACAGCCCAACTCGCGTACGGGTGCCCGCCGGCCGGTACAGCGTGACCGGCTCGATCTTCCACGACGACTACTTCGCCGGCACCAGCCGCGTGGCACTCGCCGGCGATCCCGACGTGAGCGTTGCCGCAGACACGGCGGTGGTCCTCGACGGTGGCCAGGCCACGGCGGTGACGGCGACCGTCGACGGCGTGCCCACCGAGGCGGCCGCCGTGGGCGCCTACTACGAGCAGCGCGCCCGGCGCGGCGCGAGCTGGTCCGACTTCGCGTACTCGTGGGGTGAGAGCGCCCGCACCTGGAGCACCTACGCGACCCCCATGGTTGAGCCGGAGGTCGGTGAGTTCCAGGCGTACACCGTCGCGGGCCTGCGAGCGCCGGGCGAGGGACCAAGCCCGTACCTCTACGACCTGATCGTGCCGCACGAGCGCGGCATCCCGGCGGACCTGGCCCACCGGGTCACCGCCGCCGAGCAGGTCACCCTGGCCCGCATCGACCAGCGGTTCCACCGGCTCGACCGCCCCGACTCGGCCACCGACCACAAGCGGTACGGCCTCTCGCCGTCCGGCCAGCTCATCGCCGAGACGTCGACCCTGAATCTGTCCGGTGACCGGGTGGACTACCTGTCGTCCGGGTTCTCCTGGATCGATGAGGCGTTCTACAACGGAGTCGTCACGCAGGAGGCCCAACGGCGGTACGCGCCGGGCAGCCGACAGGAGAAGGTCTGGGTGCGCCAGCCGCTGCGGCCGGACTGGTACGACGACCCCGCGCCGGTCACCAGCAGTTGCGCCCCGGCGCCGGTCCGTCGCACCCAGGGGAACCTGCACGTCGAGCTGGTGGACCTGACCGACACGCACGGGCGTTTCGACTGCCTCGGCTACTTCGACGGCTGGCGGTCGGACACCACCCGATTGCTCACCCTCCACCGTGGCGGGGTGAAGGTGGGCGAGCGCCCGGAGTCGTTCGGCGACTTCGCGATCCCGGCCTCGGCGGGCAGCTACCGCCTCACGTACGAGCTGGACGCGAGCGCGGTGCAGCCGGTCTCCACCCGGGTGAGCACGGCGTGGACGTTCCGCTCGACCGGCCCGTCGGGGGTCGACAGCATCCCGGTGTCGTTGCTGTCCGTCGACTACGCGCTCCCGCTGGACGTGATGAACCGTCCCGCCGGCAGCGTCGCCGGGTTCACCGTCCACCAGACGCCCGACGTCGCCCCGCAGGAGATCACCTCGTTCAAGCTGTGGACCTCTGTGGACGATGGGGGCACCTGGCAACCGGCAGCAGTGCGGCGCGACGACAGCGGCCGGTATACCGCGCCGGTGCCGCAGCCGCCCGCCGGCCAGGCGGTCTCCTTGCGCCTCGCCGTGCAGGCCAGCGGCGGGAGTGGGTTCGAGCAGACGATCATCCGCGCCTACCGGGCCGAATAGCGGCTCGCCCGCAACTGATCGGGTTGCCCGCCAGCCCCGTACGCCGGTCCTGGTGCATGAACGCGGGGCGGTCCCATCCGGGGCCGCCCCGCCACTCAATTTCGGCGCAGCCCGGCGATTCCCAGCCTGAGATCAGCCTGGCTGATGGGGCCGACGGATCCACCCCCCACGGCTTCCTGCATCGCCTTGGCCAGTTGTACCCGGCGCAGAACCTCCCGGATGTCCGCCCCGGTCATGCCGGTAGCGAGCGCCGCCAGTTCCCCCGGGTCGACATCCCCGGCGAACATGCGGAACGGGGGTACTTCATGCCGGGCGATGAGCTCACGGATCATCTTGGCGATGATCTCGGCGCGCCCGGCCTCGTCGGGCAGTGGGATCGCGAGCTTGACGTCGAAGCGTCCCGAGCGCACCAGGGAGGCGTCCACGCGGTGCGGGAAGTTCGTCGTGGCGACCACGATCACGTTCGGGTTCTCCTCGATCAGGGTGTTCATCTCCTGCTTGAAGATCCCGGCCACCGCGTTGACGGCCTGACTCGCGGCGTCACCGCCGGCCCCGGCGTAGCTGATGATGCTGTCGAACTCGTCGAACAGCATGACCGTGGGCTCCCGCCAGCGTCGGGCGTCCCGGAAGATCTGCTTGATGTTGCGCTCGGAGCCGCCGAGCCACTTGTCCAGAATCTCCGGTGTCCGGATCTCCCGAAACACCGCCCCGATCTCATTGGCCAGCGCCCTGGCGAGCATGGTCTTGCCGGTTCCTGGCGGCCCGTACATCAGGATTCCCTGCGGTCGGCGGGCGCCCCAGCGGGCCATGACCTCCGGATGGCGGAATGAGACGGCGATCTCCCGGAACTGGGCAACCACCTCGTCGAGGCCGCCGACCTGGTCGAGGGTCATGGCCGCGGTCGGTGGAACGGCCTTCGCCGCCGGCCGTTCGCGCTGCCCGCCCAGCACGTACGTGCGCCCTCGCAGCATCTGAGGGTCCGGGCGGTCCCCGGCAAGTTGCCGGACCACCAGCAGTGCCAGCCCGAACGAGACCCGAAGGTGCGCCGGCGTGACCGTGTCACTGGGCACTGCTGCCCGAAGCGTCACCACCTGACCGTCGCGTTCGGGCGACCCGTCGCACGTAACGGTCGGCTGGAGATCCAGCTTCTCGGCCTCGGCCAGCACAGCCCTACCGGCCGGGTCGTCGGCCCGGAGGCCGCCGGCCAGCACCGGTGCCGCCGGCGCGGTAAGCCCCAGCCGGCGGGTGGC
>DASVMV010000146.1:0-6090 GCA_036384155.1 Micromonosporaceae bacterium | reverse complement strand
CCGGCCCACAGGAAGTACGTGCCGCCGCGGCCGTCGCCGTCGTCGTCGCAGTAGTCGTCGTCGACGATCACGCCATCGGCGTCGGCGCAGTAGACCTGCTCCTCCGGTTCGTCCGCGCACGCCACCAGGCCGGCGCTCGTGGCCAGGGCCGCGAGCGCGAGGTAGCTGCGCCCAAGCGGCACCCTTCTTGACCGCCTCATCGTGTGCTCCCCTCAACGTCCCGCGATCACGGTAATCGACGGGCGCCACGGTCGGCGGACCGCCCGACGAGGCATCAGGCGTACCGGCGAGCCCCGGCGGATTCGGGAGCCGAGCGGATTCGGGAGCCCGGCGGGGCGGGGAGCATCGAGCGTGGCGGCGCCCGGCCGCAGGGTAGGGAGCCTGGCGGCCGGGCGCCGGGTGGATCAGTAGATGGTCACGCCGTACGCGTTGGCGGCCTCGCGGACGGGCTGGAAGAAGGTGGTGCCACCGGATGTGCAGTCGCCACTGCCGCCGGAGGTGATGCCGAGCGC
Organism: Micromonosporaceae bacterium; assembly: GCA_036384155.1. Taxonomy (GTDB): domain Bacteria; phylum Actinomycetota; class Actinomycetes; order Mycobacteriales; family Micromonosporaceae; genus DASVMV01. The sequence continues at coordinate 5,578 of DASVMV010000146.1, read as the reverse complement.
CTTGGTGCCGTCGTAGAGCGGGCCGCCGGAGTCGCCGGGCTCGGCGCACACGGTCGTCTGGATCATGCCGCTCACCGTGCCGCCGCCGCGGCCGACGTAGCGGACCGAGACGTTCAGCGCGGTCACTGTCCCGCTGTGGGTGCCGGTGGTCGAGCCTTTGCGCGTGACCGACTCGCCGACGAAGGCGTCAGCGACGGCGAAGCCGCCGGGGTGGCTGAGCGACGTGTTGTCGTAGCGGACCAGGGCGTAGTCGTTGCCCGGGTAGCTGGAGCCGATCGTCGGGCCGATCAGGGTCGTGTGGCTGGAGTTGGTGTACCAGGTGTTGGCCAGGTTCCCACAGTGCCCGGCGGTGAGGAAGTAGTAGGTGCTGCCGCTGACGACGTTGAAGCCGAGTGAGCAGCGGTACTGGCCGCCGTAGATGGCGTCACCGGCGGACAGCAGCGGCGTGAAGACACCGGATGCGCGCTCGACGCGGATGGCACCGGCGTTCTTTCCGGCGCTCTGGTTGATCTTCGCGATCTCGGCGCGCGAGACGGTGCTGTCGGCGGTCACAACAACGCGGCCCGATGTGGCATCCACGTGCCATGCGATGCCCTCGACGCCCGATCGCTTCACCGCATCGCTCACCTGCGAGAGCTCGCTGTCGGTGTAGACCCCTGGGGATGCCGCGACGGCGGTCGGCATCGCGAACACGGTGGTCGCGAGCAAACCGACGGTTACGGCGAGCAGCCGGGCAAATCGAGGGATTCGGACGCGGGACGGGGGACGGTTGACTCTCACTGTCGCCTCCTCAGGAGCGAGCGGACCCGGTGGGGGGTTAGGTCCCGTGAGTTGTCATCAGGAGGCGCGTCGTCACGTCGATTCCGTGCTCCTGAACAACTGTTTCAGTGAGTATCGGCGAATGTCAATCAACCCCGCAAGAGGCACCTACAGAAGATGAAAACGCTGACGTACGGACGGTGATGATCCCGGAATCCGGCGCGCCATGGACATCCATGGTGGTAGACGGGACACCGGTAGCGGGCCCGCCGGTCGCGGGCCCGCTGGCCGGCGTTCATCCCAGTGCGCAGCTGTTGACCTCGTCACCGGTGGCGGGGCGGGGGAGCGTGGCGCTCGGCGCCGGGGGACGGCCCTGTTCGACCCAGGCGACCATGGCGTCAAACGCGGCGCGGTAGCACGGCAGGATCGGCCGGGCCACGCTCGGCAGCGCGGTGTAGAGACCGTCGACGTGGTTGCCGCCCGCCACCCGGTAGTAGCGGAACTCGTCCGCCCGGCCGCCGGCCGCGACCATCTGCGCGTACGGGTCGCTGGTGCGCGAGATGGGCAGCAGCGAGTCCAGCGTGCCGTGCAGTGTGATCATCGGTACGCCGATCCGGCCGGTGAGCGAGACCCGGCCCACCGCCCGGTGCACCTCCGCGGGCCGCGCCGCGTAGTCGTAGTCGGCATCGCACGCGCTCGGCGTGCCGACCTGGCCGCTGCCGGCGGCGCAGAACGGCGTACCGGCCAGGGCGTCGCCGTCGTAGCCGGGGTCGAACTCCTCCCGGTAGATGCGCTGGGTCAGGTCCCAGTACACCTGATAGTGGAACGGCCACAACGCCTGCGAGCCGTCGGCGAAGCCGGCATCGAGGATGGCCGCCCCGGCGGCGGCATCACCGGCGGCCCACTTCGGGTACGCGGCGAGGGTTGGTGGCAGGAAGGTGAACAGGTTCGGCCCGTCTTCCGTCCATAGTGTCCCTTCCCAGTCGACGGCGCCGTCGTACAGCCCGGGGAAGTGCTCGGCCTGCCAGCGCGCCAGGTAGCCGCCGTTGGAGATCCCGGTGACGTACGTGTGGCGTGGTGACGACCCGTACCGCTCCCGGGCGACCGCCTTGGCGGCGAGGGCGAGCTGGGTGACCCGCCAGTTCCACTCCACCAGGGCGTCACCCGGCCGGACACCGTCGGTGTAGAAGGCCGCGCCCGTGTTGCCCTTGTCGGTGGAGGCGAACGCGAAGCCCTTGGACAGCACGTAGTCGCCGATCGTGAAGTCATTGGCGTACTGGCGGCGCACTCCGGGCGAACCCGTGATGATCAGGCCGCCGTTCCAGTTGTCCGGCAGCCGCATGACGAACTGGGCGTCGTGATTCCAGCCGTGGTTGGCGTTCGTCGTAGAGCTGTCCGGGAAGTACCCGTCGATCTGGATGCCCGGTACGCCGGACGGGTTGACGGTGCCGGCGGCGTGCAGGCCGGCCCAGTCCGCCGGCACGGTGTGCCCGCTGGCCACGGTGCCGGCGGTCGTGAGGTCGGTCAGACACGCCGCCTGCCGGTGCTCCGCGCCGGGTACCCGCAACCCGTCGAGCCGGGCGCACGGCTCGTCCTCAGCGGACGGCGCGGCTGCGGCCGGCGCGGCCGGCGTGCCGCCGGCGCCGCCGGCCAACGGGGGGACCGTGGCCAACAGGATCGCCGCCGCTCTGACCCGCGCTGGGCCGCGGTTCGGAGCCCACGAACCCTTGAGGAACAACATGAGGTCTCCCTTCGGCCGTCGCGGGCATCTCCGCGCTAGAGCACCGAATGGAATGGTCGCGCCGACCGGCGGCCAAGGGGAGGGGGGCCATCCCACACATTCGAGACCCCCGATATGTGGGGCAACGCCGCCAATGATGCCCCGCCGGACCGGCACCGGTGCTGATGTGGGTGGTCTTATGCCGGGCTTGTCCGTTCCCGCGCATGCCATCTTCCCGCTCTACTGCGCCACCGATCTTGTCGTACACGTGTGCGAACGTGTCGGTTGTGCGGGAGGCGCTGGCGCGGGTGGGTGAGGGAGTCGACGACTGCCTCAGCGTGCCGGCGTGGAGTCTGCGCGGCCGGGACCTGATCGACTGCCTGGAGGCCGCCTACGCGGTGCAGCAGAAGGCGACCGCGTTGGTGTTGGGCCTGGTCCGCGAGGTCGACGGATCCGGCGTGGCACTTGAGTTGGGCGCGGCCACGACGGCGGCGTGGCTACGCAGCCGCCTACGCCTGTCGGTCGGGGCGGCGCGGCTGATGGTGGGCGATGCGCAACGGCTCGACGCCGGTCCGACTGCGGTCTGGGACGCGGTGGCCGCCGCCGCGGTGACTGTGGAGCAGGCCCGAGTCATCGCCAAGACGGTGGACACCGTCCATCGGGAGGCTGGGGCGGTGGCGGCCGACAAGGCTGTCGGCATGCTGCTCGGCTGGGCCGGCGAGTTCGACCCGGACAGCCTGCGGAAACTCGCTGACCGGATCCTCGAACATGTCGCGCCTCAGGTGGCCGAGGAGGCGCAGCGGCGGGCGCTCGACGAGCAGGAGAAACGCGACCAGCGCGAGTGCTACCTGAATCTCTCGCCACAGCCGGAGGGGCGGGTCCGGCTTTCCGGCCTGCTCGACGTCGAAACGAGCGCTGTGATGCGCGCCGTGCTCGACCCGCTGACCAAGCCGCACGGGCAGGCCGACGACCGCACCCCGGGCCAGCGCCGCCACGACGCCTTGGCCGAGGTCTGCCGGCTCGCGCTGCGCAGCGGCGACCTGCCCGACAACGCCGGAGAGCCGGCCCAGATCGTGGTCACCACCAGCTTCGACGCGCTGGTCGGCCAGCTGGCCTCCGCCACCCTGGACACCGGGCAGACACTCTCGGCCGAGGCGGTGCGCCGGCTGGCGTGTGACGCGGGCATCCTGCCCGCCGTGCTCGGCGGGAATGGCCAAATTCTCGATGTCAGCCGGCAGCGGCGGCTGTTCACCGGACACATCCGCCGCGCCCTCATGCTGCGCGACCGGGGCTGCGCCTTCCCCGGCTGCGACCGGCCGCCCCGCTGGTGCGCCGCACATCATGTCCGCCACTGGTCTGCCGGCGGCAAAACCAGCCTGGACAACGGGGTGCTGCTGTGCGCACGGCACCACCGGGTCGTGCACCACGACGGCTGGCAGGTCCACATCGCCGCCGACGGGCACCCCGAGTTCACCCCACCAGCCTGGATCGACCCCCAGCAGCAGCCCCGCCGCAACACCTACCACCGGCGCTGCTGACCCCGATCGGGGCGAGAGATCATCACGGGCTCACCCGAGTGATGCGCCTGATGCAGAATCAGGTGTGCACCTTGGGGTTGCGGCTTCAAGCCGGTTTGGATGCGCGGCGTCGGTTCAATTCCCGTCGACGCTGCACCGGGAGGCGTCGGCGGGTGTCAGGTCTCGTCCCGCCTTCCCGAATGGCCCGCTGATCGCCGGCTTGGCGCTGAGCCGGTGTGCCAGGTGCCACGTGCCACGTGCCACGTGCCACGTGCCACGTGCCACAAGATAGGGTCCGGCTCATGCGCGTGCCGCCGCTGCCCAGACCATCCACGCCGCTGACCGCGGAACAGATGGCCCAGCGCGCGGTGGGCGGCCGGCCGACAGAGGTGAGCGCGCCAATCACGATCAGCGCGTACAACCCGGCCTGGCCGGAGTTGTACGCGCGCGAGGAAGCCCGCGTCCGGTCCGCCCTCGGCTCTCGTGCCCTCGCCATCGAACACGTCGGGTCGACTGCCGTGCCCGGGCTCGCGGCAAAGAATCGCATTGACATCGACCTGATCGTGGCCGATCCGGCAGACGAGGACGCATACGTCCCCGCGCTGGCGGCGGTGGGCTACACCCTGCGGACACGCGAGCCCCAATGGTACGAGCACCGCTGCCTGTGGACCGATGATCACGGGGTTAACCTGCATGTCTTCGGCCCTGATTGCGACGAGCACCTGCGCCACCTGATTCTCCGCGACTGGCTGCGTACGCATCCAGAGGACCGAGACCGTTATGCGGCCCGTAAGCATCGCGTCGCGGAGCAGTATCCGTGGTCCATGGCGCATTACATCGACGGTAAAGCGGGCGCCATCATCGAGATCCTGCGACGAGCCGGCCTGACCTGACCGGGCGTCTCCGCGGGCACCCTCGCGGGCACCCTCGCGGGCGGGAACGGCGGGCGGCCACTATGGCCTGCCCGGTACAGCGCGGCGCGCGCCGGTCATCGCTGTGGACGAACCTTCATCATCCTCGCGCCGTCACATGCGGCCGCCGGCCGGCGTGTCCGAGACGCGCTGGGCGAAGTAGATCGGTACAACGGAAAGCAGAATCAGTACCGCCGCGACGACGTTGATGACCGGCGCCTGGTTCGGCCGGAACAGGTTGTTGAAGATCCAGATTGGCAGCGTCTGTACGCCGGGACCGGCAGTGAACGTGGTGACGATGATCTCGTCGAACGAGAGCGCGAAGGCCAGCAGGCCGCCGGCGAACAGCGCCGAGCGCAACAACGGGAACGTGACGTACCGGAACGTCTGGAAGGTGTCGGCGCCCAGGTCGGCGCTTGCCTCTTCAAGATTGCCGCCGAGCCGGCGCAGCCGCGCGAGCACGTTGTTGTAAACGACGACGACGCAGAAGGTGGCGTGGCCGACGACCACCGAGAACAGCCCCTTGCCGATGCCGAGCGGCTCGATGACCGAGCGGAACGCGGTGTCCAGGGCGATGCCGGTGACGATGCCGGGCAGCGCGATGGGCAGCACGACCAGCAGCGACACCGTCTCCCGACCGAAGAACCGGTACCGGTGCACCGCGAAGGCGA
>DASVMV010000145.1:0-2018 GCA_036384155.1 Micromonosporaceae bacterium | reverse complement strand
CCGACCGGTCCGCGGCGGGGCCCTCGTCGTGCCGCGAATGGGCCCCACCGTCCCCGATCATGAGGTTAGCGGCTGCTCTGGTGATCGAAAGCGTCGCGGACCTCATGATCGAGCAGGTTGGGGGAGGCGGGCCGCGAGGGTGGCCGCCGTCCGCCGGTTCGGGTTGGAACGGTCCGCGTGATCGGGTTGACTGGGACCGTGCTGATGGTGGGACTGACCGGCGGTATCGGCGCGGGAAAGAGCGTGGTGGCCAATCGGTTGGCCGACCTGGGCGCCGTACTGATCGACTCCGACCAGGTCGCCCGCGCGGTCGTGGCCCCGGGCACCGAGGGACTGCGGGAGATCGAGGCGGCCTTCGGCCCGGCGGTGTTCCGTGCCGGTGCACTCGACCGGGCGGCCCTCGGTGCCGTGGTGTTCGGCGACGAGGAGGCCCGCCGGCGGCTGGAGGCGATCGTGCATCCCCGGGTGCGCGCGCGGAGCGCGGAACTGGCGGCCCAGGCGCCGGCGGACGCAATCGTCGTCAACGACGTACCGCTGCTGGTCGAGGTCGGCCTCGCGCCGACGTACCACCTCGTGATCGTGGTGGAAGCGGCCGTGGACGTCCGCATCGACCGCCTGGTCCGGGCGCGGGGATTGGCGCCCGAGCAGGCGTCCGCGCGGATTCGGGCCCAGGCCGACGACGCACGCCGGCGCGCCGCTGCCGACGTGCTCCTGGTCAACGACGGTCCGCTCGAGGACCTGCACGCCGCCGTGGACACGGTGTGGCGCGACCGCCTGGTGTCCTACGAGCGCAACCTCCGCGGCCGCCATCCGGTGCCGTCCGCCCCGACCGTCACGCTGACCGAACCGGACCCGACCTGGCCGGCACAGTTCGAGCGGCTGGCGGCGCGGATCCGGTACGCCCTCGGGCCGCCGGACCGGCGGGTCGACCACGTGGGCTCGACCTCGGTTCCGCTGCCCGCCAAGGACGTCATCGACATGCAGCTGTCGGTCGGGTCACTGGAGGAGGCGGACGCGTTCGCCGATCGGCTGGCGGCCGCCGGGTTCCCCCGGTATCCGGGCGAATGGTGGGACGCGGCGCGCTATCCCGCGGCGGCGGCGGAGCGCTGGCCCAAGCGGCTGCACGGCAGCGCCGACCCGGGCCGGCTGGTCAATCTCCACGTGCGCGTCGCCGGCTCCGCCGGTTGGCGCTCCGCCCTGCTCATGCGCGACCACCTGCGGGCGGAGCCGAACGAGCGGGCCGGATACCTCGCGCTCAAACGGGCGCTGGCGGCGGAAAGCCGGGAAACCGGTGTCTACGCCGACGCCAAGGAGCCGTGGTTCGACGAGGAGCACGTGCGAGCGGAGCGGTGGGCGGCAGCCACCGGTTGGCGGCCCTGACCCGCCCGCGGATCACACCGTGGGCACCGCGGGAATGGCCGGAGGGTCGGCGGGTTCGAGGTCCACCTGGGCGAAGGCGCCGGGGCCGGACCGCAGCTCCAGCCGTCGCAGTACGCCGCCGGAGTCCACCCAGTAGCGCAGGCGCCGGTCACCCGCCGTGCGGTCCCCGGCACGGGGGATCTCGAAGACGTTCACGGCGACGCCCGACACCTCGTCGGTCCGCAGCCGGGTGGCGGCGGCCTGCAGTGCGACGGCGTCGTCTCGTTCGGCACTGGCGAGCCACAGAACCTCGGTGACGAGCAGATCGAGGTCGGCCCCGCCGGGAGCGTCGGCCGGCTGTCCCCACCGTCGGTAGGTCCAGACCCGGTCCCGGGGCGGCGGCACCGGGGGTCCCCCGTCCGCGGCGTGCGCCACTCCGACCGGTGCTGCGGTCACCGCCACGCCGCCCGGGTCGGCGCGCAGGAGTAACCCGTCGATGGGCCGGCCAGTGTCGCGCACGACCAGGTAGACCACCGCGTCGTGCCAGTTCACCCAGCCGTATCCGCGAACCGCCGGCGCCGTGGGCAGGCTGATGGTGACTGCCGCCCCACCACCGGCCTCGTTGCGCTCGCGAACGCCGGCGAGCAGGGCGGCCTCGG
>DASVMV010000144.1:0-2810 GCA_036384155.1 Micromonosporaceae bacterium | reverse complement strand
TTGCCCTGCGTGGTGGTGGCTGGACGGGTCAGCGCCGGGCGGCGGGAGGCGGCGGCCGCGGGCGTGACCGAGGCGTACAGCCTGGTCGACCACTTCGGCGGCGAGGAGGCCGGCGGGCTGGCGGAGGCCATGCGCCGCCCGGCCGACGGGCTGCGGGCGATCGCTGCCCGGCTGGCCAGCCAATGGAGCCCGAACCGACGGTGAGCACCTCGACCGGTGACGCAGGTCGCACGACATACACTGGAACGGCAGACCGCATTGGGAATCGGGGGCCGGCGGGCTAGCGTTGGCCCGTACGACCAGACCGCACCGGCGCAGGGAGACCTTACAGTGACCACACCAGCGCAGACCGAGTCGGCCGAGGCCACGGCCCCGACCACCGTCCTTCTCACCGACGTGGCGGCGCAGAAGGTCAAGGCGCTCATCGAGCAGGAGGGCCGCGACGACCTGCGGCTGCGGGTTGCGGTACAGCCTGGCGGCTGCTCGGGCCTGCGGTACCAGCTGTTCTTCGACGAGCGCTCGCTCGACGGCGACATCGTCAGTGATTTCGGCGGCGTCGAGGTCGTCGTCGACCGGATGAGCGCCCCTTACCTGACCGGCGCCACGATCGACTTCGCCGACCGGATCGACGCACAGGGCTTCACGATCGACAACCCCAACGCGCAGAACTCCTGCGCGTGCGGCGACTCGTTCCACTGAGTCGCGGCACCACGACGCACAGCGCAACGGGCGGGTCCGACGGACCCGCCCGTTGCCGTGTGCACCGGTGGCCCGGTTTCCTGCGGATGACGCGGATGCGACCTGGGGGCGACGCCGCGGCGGCGCCTCGGTAGGCTGAGCCGGCGCCACCGCTCGCACTCCCGACCCAAAGGGCCGATATGAAGATCGCCGTTTCCGGCTCGATCGCGACCGATCACCTCATGCACTTTCCCGGGCGGTTCGCCGAGCAACTCATCGCTGATCAACTGCACAAGGTATCGCTGTCGTTCCTCGTCGACGACCTGGTCGTGCGCCGCGGCGGGGTGGCGGCCAACATCGCGTACGGCATGGGCCAGTTGGGCCTGCGGCCGGTGCTGCTCGGCGCGGTCGGCAGCGACTTCGCCGACTACCGCTCCTGGCTGGAGCGGCACGGCGTCGACTGCGCCTCGGTGCACGTCAGCGAGATCGCGCACACCGCCCGCTTCGTCTGCACCACCGACCTGGACATGTGCCAGATCGCGTCGTTCTACGCCGGTGCGATGAGCGAGTCGCGCAACATCGAACTGGCGCCGGTTGCCGATCGGATCGGGGGACTGGACCTGGTTCTCATCAGCGCCAGTGACCCCGAGGCGATGCTTCGCCAGTCCGAAGAATGCCGGGTCCGCGGTTACTCCTTTGCCGCCGACCCGTCCCAGCAGCTCGCCCGGATGGACGGCGGCGACGTCGCCAAGCTCATCGACGGCGCGGATTACCTGATGACCAACGACTACGAGAAGTCGTTGCTGCAGAGCAAGACCGGCCTGACCGACGCTCAGCTGCTGGAGCGGGTCAAGATCCGGGTCACCACGCTGGGCAAGGACGGGGTCGAGATCGCGGGCCGCGACGTCGAGCCGTTCCGGGTGCCGATCGCGCGGGAGATCCGGGCGTACGACCCGACGGGCGTCGGCGACGGGTTCCGGGCCGGCTTCTTCGCCGGCCTGTCCTGGCAACTCGGCCTGGAGCGGGCCGCACAGATCGGCTCGCTGCTGGCCACGCTCGTGCTGGAGACCGACGGCGCCCAGGAGTACGCCGTCCGCGGGGACGTGTTCATCAAGCGTCTCGCCGAGTCGTACGGCGACGCCGCCGCGGAAGACGTCCGGCCACACCTGGACGCGTGACCGGAGTACTAGCCACCCCCGACGCCGGGGCGGTCGAGCGGCGCCCACCCGCCCAGCGCAGCGGGAGGTCACCCCTGCTGGCCGCGATCGCGTTCGCCGGGCTGGGCACGACGTACCGCCTGGTCATGCTCGGCGCCGAGGTGCCGCCCAGCAACAGCGACGAGGCAACCATGGGCCTGGCCGCCCTGCACATCCTCGAGGGCCGGGAGTTTCCCGCGTTCTTCTACGGCCAGCACTACATGGGCACGCTCGAGGCGTACCTCGCCGCACCGGTGTTCGCGCTGGCCGGGCCGTCGGTCCTCGGCCTGCGGCTGCCGAACCTGCTGCTCTATCTGGCGTTCCTCGCCCTCATGTGGGTCCTGACCCGGCGCCTCTACACGCCCTGGTTCGCCACGTTCACGGTCGGCGTGCTCGCCCTCGGCTCCGACCGGATCCTCAAGAACCAGCTGATCGCCGGCGGGGGATATCCGGAGCTGAATCCCGCCGGCGCCCTGCTCCTGCTGCTGGCGGTCGACCTGGGTCGGGGGGCCTGGCGCCGGCCGCTCCTGGGCTACGCGCTCTGGGGCCTGGTGGCCGGCCTGGTGGTGTGGGACGACTGGCTGGGGCTGCCGTACCTGGCGACGGCCGCGGCGATCCTGGTGTGGTCTCGCCGCCGGGAACTGTGGGGGAGGGCCGGCCGCACGGCGGCCGCCGCCGCCCTCGTGGGTGCCGCTCCGCTCATCGTCGACTATGTGGTCGGTGGCCGGAACCCGCTGGCCGTCTTCCTCGCCCTGAGCGGCGGGACCGGCGCGTCATGGCCCGACCGGCTGTACGGCGGAGTGCTGTTCGGAGTGCCGATGGGTACCGGCATGTGCGCCCCGAGCCACTGCGCGCCGTGGCAGCTGTGGTGGGGCGTCGCGCTGCCGGTCCTCCTTGGCGTGGCCGGCGTGGCGGCCGTACGGGCCCTGCGCGATG
>DASVMV010000143.1:0-3416 GCA_036384155.1 Micromonosporaceae bacterium | reverse complement strand
CCCGCCGCGCCGCGGCGCCGGCCGGCGGCAGCCGCTTCGGCGCGGCCGGTGTCGTCGTCTGGCTCATGCCATTGCCTCCGCCGTCTGTTGGGACGCCACAATCTCCGCGTACGTCGGGCAGCTGTCCAGGAGCTCCTCGTGCCGTCCCCGGCCGACGATCGCGCCGTCCTCGAGAACGAGGATCTGATCGGCGTCGACGATGGTCGAGACCCGTTGCGCCACGATCACCACGACCGCGTCGGCGGTGATCGGGCGCAGCGCCGCCCGCAGCCGGGCGTCGGTGCCCAGGTCGAGGGCGGAGAAGGAGTCGTCGAAGAGGTAGATCTCCGGCTGCCGTACGACCGCACGGGCGATGGCCAGCCGCTGCCGCTGCCCACCCGAGACGTTGGTGCCGCCCTGGGCGATCGGCGCGTCCAGGCCGCCCGGCATCGCCATGACGAAGTCGCGTGCCTGGGCCACCTCCAGCGCCGCCCACAACTCCTCGTCGGTGGCGTCTGGATTGCCGTACCGGAGGTTGCTGGCGACCGTGCCGGAGAAGAGGTACGGCCGCTGAGGCACCAGTCCGATCCGGCTCCACAGCAGGTCGGGGTCGAGTTCCCGGACGTCGACGCCGTCGATGCGTACGGAGCCTGCGGTGGCGTCGAAGAGCCGGGGGACCAGGGAGATGAGTGTGGTCTTGCCGGCGCCGGTGCTCCCGATGATCGCGGTGGTCTGTCCGGCCCTCGCCAGGAACGAGATGTCCCGCAGCACCGGGGCGGCCGCGCCCGGGTACTGGAAGCGCACCTGCCGCAGTTCCAGTTCGCCCTGAAGTGGCACCTGGGTGACCGGCTGAAGCGGCGGCACGACCGACGTACTGGTGTCGAGGACCTCGCCGATCCGTTCGGAGCAGACCGCCGCGCGCGGCACCATCATCAGCATGAAGCTGGCCATCATGACGGACATCAGGATCTGCATGAGGTAGGTGAGGAACGCCGTCAGGGCACCGATCTGGATCTGCCCGCTGTCGACCCGCTGAGCGCCGAACCACAGCACGGCCACGCTCGAGGCGTTGAGCACCAGCATCACGACCGGGAAGATCAGCGCCATCAGCCGGCCCGTACGTAGCGCGGTCATGGTCAGGTCCGCGTTCGCGGCGCCGAACCGCGCGGTCTCGTACGGCTCCCGGACGAACGCCCGGACCACCCGAACGCCGGTGATCTGCTCGCGCATGACCCGGTTCACCGTGTCGATCCGGGTCTGCATCAGCCGGAACTGCGGAAGCATCCGCCGGATGATCAGCCCGATCGCGATCGCCAGCACCGGCACGCAGACCAGCATCAGCCAGGAGAGACCGACATCCTCGCGCAGCGCCATGAGCACGCCGCCGAAGCACATGATCGGCGCCGCGACCATCATGGTGCAGGTCATCAGCACCAGCATCTGCACCTGCTGTACGTCGTTCGTGTTGCGGGTGATCAGCGACGGTGCCCCGAAGTGGGCGACCTCGCGGGCGGAGAAGGTGCCCACCCGACCGAACAGCGCGGCGCGAACGTCCCGGCCGAAGCCCATTGCCGTACGGGCCCCGATGTAGACCGCGGCGATCGAGCAGGCGATCTGCACCCCGCTGACCAGGAGCATCCAGCCGCCGGTCCGGACGATGTAGCCGGTGTCGCCCCGGGCGATTCCCTGGTCGATGATGTCGGCATTGAGGCTGGGCAGATAGAGCGAGGCCATGGTGCCGACCAGTTGCAGCAGCACCACCGCGGTCAACGGCCGGGCGTACGGCCGCAGGTAGCTGCGGAGTAGCCGGATCAGCATGTGGCACCGTCCTGATCCACATGCCACCGGGCGTTTCTCGGGGTCAACGTCGGGTCCTTCCCGTCGGACATTTCGTGGATCAATTCGAGAAGAAACTCGCGGATCACGGCGGCCTTGGCCGGATCGGCGTCGACCGAGGTGAGTGGCCGGTCCCTGGAAATCACGTCGAACAGTTCTCGGGCGTGCCGGTCACCCTCGGCGGTCAGCGCCAGCCGTACGGCGCGCCGGTCGGCGGGATCCCGGCGCCGCTCGACCAGCCCGTTCCGCTCCAGCGTGTCCACAATGCCGGTCAGCGTGGCGGGTCGGACGTAGCACCGGTCGGCCATCTCCCGGTGGGTCAGGTCACCGCCCCGGGCCAGCGTGAACAACACCGACATGCCGGCCGGGGTCAGACCATGATGCTCGGCCAGGTATCGGCTCCAGCGTTGGGTGAGTAGTCGCGCGGCGAAATCGATGAGCCGGCCGAGCGGGATGTCTCTCGGGAGGAGGAGGTCCACGGCAAGTATGTTAGCTCCCTGACCATTAGTCCCCAAACTACTTTTTCCGTCGTCCCTCGGCTGGCCAGCCGGCCGGGACCAGCGCGTGTCGGATGGGTTGCAACTCACCGAGTTGCACCGGGGACAGCTGATCGGCCCAGCGCTGGCGGGCCTCGGCCAACTCGGCACGCTGTGCGGGGGTCAACCCCTCGGCGATCCGCCGGCGTTCGGCGACCATCCGGTCGAGTTCCTCGTACGTGAGCGGGCGGTGCATGGCGCTCATCACTCCGGTCGCCTCGGCCAACTGCCCGATGCGCCAGGTCGGTCCCGGATTGCTCCCCGTGGGTGCGTTCACGGTGGTGACGCTAGGACCTGACATCGGGAGAGGGGCAAGTCCATTTCCCGACGGGCGGCGACGCGACCGCGCGCTGGCCCGGCTCACCCCCAGGTGCGCGTCACCAGCCGGCCGGCAGGGGCTGGCCCTCGGTGTAGCCGGCGGTACTCTGCACGCCCACGACGGCCCGGTCGTGGAACTCGGCGAGGTTGACGGCCCCGGCGTAGGTGAACGCGCTGCGAACGCCCGCCACGATCTCGTCGATCAGATCCTCCACCCCGGGCCGGGCCGGGTCGAGGTACATCCGCGCCGAGGAAATGCCCTCTTCGAAGAAGGCCTTGCGGGCCCGCTCGAAGGGGCTGTCGTCGGCGGTACGGGCACTGACCGCCCGGGCCGAGGCCATGCCGAAGCTCTCCTTGTACCGCCGGCCGTCGGCGTCGGTGTAGAGATCGCCGGGGGACTCGTACGTCCCGGCGAACCAAGAACCGATCATCACGTTGGCGGCACCGGCGGCCAGGGCCAGCGCCACGTCGCGCGGATGACGTACTCCGCCGTCCGCCCAGACGTACCGGCCCAGGTCGCGGGCCGCCCGGGCGCAGTCGAGTACGGCGCTGAACTGGGGCCGCCCGACGCCGGTCATCATCCGGGTGGTGCACATGGCGCCCGGCCCGACGCCGACCTTGACGATGTCGGCGCCGGCCTCGATCAGGTCCCGGGTGCCCTCCGCGGTCACCACGTTGCCGGCCGCGATCGGCACCGGCGGGTTCAGCGCCCGGACCGCCCGCAGCGCCGCCATCATCCGCTCCTGG
>DASVMV010000142.1:0-7029 GCA_036384155.1 Micromonosporaceae bacterium | reverse complement strand
CGCCGGCTGGCTGAAGGTCAAGCCGCGCCACACGCTCGACCTCGTGGTCCTGGCGGCCGAGTGGGGCCACGGCCGCCGCCGCGGATGGCTGAGCAACCTGCACCTCGGCGCGCGGGCCGTCGACGGCGAGGGCTTCGTGATGCTCGGCAAGACCTTCAAGGGCCTCACCGACGAGATGCTGCGCTGGCAGACCGAGCGATTCCTGAGCCTCGCCGTCGATCGGGGTGACTGGGTGGTCCGGGTCCGACCGGAGCAGGTCGTCGAGATCGCCTTCGACGGCGTGCAAACCAGCCCCCGCTATCCCGGCGGGGTGGCGCTACGGTTCGCCCGGGTCGTGCGCTACCGCGACGACAAGACCCCGGCCGAGGCCGACACGATCGACACCGTACGAGCCCTGCGCGCGGGTCGGATCAGCGGCTGAACCGCTCGGCGCGCCGGAGGAACGCCCGGTTCCCGTCCGGGAGCGGCGGCCGGGGAGGGACCTGGTACGACTACAGCGCAGCGAGTGACCGCACGTAGTTGACCTGCTGGTTGATCTGCTGCACCTCGGCCTGGGAGCGCACCGGGATGCGGGCGACGTACTGCTGCTGGCCGCTGGTGACGGTCACCTGCACGGTGCCGCGGTACACGGTCTCCTTGACCAGGAGGAAGAGCAGACTGAAGACGGTCAGGACGCAGAAGCCGACGATGGCGGCCGCGATCGCCCAGGCCGGCGTCTTCTGCTCGTTGTGCCAGTAGTCGGCGACCTGCCAGGTGGAACCGGTCAACCGAAGGTCGCCGGTCGGCGTGTGCACGGTGGTGGACGTCACCGTGATCTCGCCGATGCGGGCAACCGCCGGACCATGCGCCGCCGGGCTGGGCGGAAAGGCCGGAGCGGGATGGCCGGGTGGAAAGGCCGGAGCGGGATGGTCGGGCGGAAAGGCCGGAGCGGGCGATGCTGACGGGCCGGGCGGCGTGGGCACGGCCCACGGGTCGGTCGGCGGCGGGAGCTGTCCCGGCGGGCCCGAGCCGGGCAGCGGCACCGTCGCGTCTCCGCCGGAGGTGTTCTCCCTGGACGCCTCGCTCATTCGCGCACCCTACCCCGGCGGGGACAGACGGGCAGGAATGGCGCCAGGGCCCCGGCTGCGGTCAGGCGGGCACGCCCGCCGGCTCTGCCTTCCGGTCTCCGGACCGCGTGCCGCGGCCGGTGCGGCTCAACGCCTCGCGCCGGGCCAGCCATCCGTACCCGGCCAGTGCCATGCCGGCGAAGATCCACCACTGCACCACGTACCCGCCGTTCTGCCAGTCGTTCTCGTGCTCGATGGGAACGGCCGAGAAGGCCGGATCGGCCGGTGGGTCCTGCTGGTCGAGGAGCAGGTAACCCCCGTACGTGGGATAGGGCAGGTGGCGGGCGAGCTGGGGTACGGCGATGCGGCGGGTCTCGATCCGTCCCTCCCGACGGGTGACCCCACCGGCGGCGCTCTCGGAATGGCGGACCCGGCCCACCACGGTCACCGGCCCGTCCGGGGTGGCTGGCACCGTTGGTTGGGCGGTGGCCCCGGCGGCGGCCGGCGGCACCCATCCCCGGTCGACCAGCACCGCGGTGCCGTCGGTCAGAACCAGCGGGGTGACGACCTCGAAGCCGACCTGCCCATTGACCGTGCGGTTCCGCACGAGGGTCGTGTTCGTGCCGTCGTAACGGCCGGTGACGGTGGCCCGCGCCCAGACAACGGCGGGTCCCGGGGCGGGGCCGGCGGTTCCCGGCGCGGTGCCCGGGGTTGGCAGCACCTTGGCCAGCGGGGCGGGGGCGACCGCGGCGGCGGCATCGATGCGGGCGTTGATCGCCGAGCGTTCCCGGTAGCGGCTCAGCTGCCAGTTACCAAGCAGGACCATGACCGCGGCCGCAACCAGGGTCAGGGCCAGTATGCCCAGCCAGCGGGGAGTGAGCAGGAACCGGTACACGCACCGAGATTACCCGCGGTGCTGACGGCGGCGGGTCGGACTGCCCGTGGGGCATGGACGCGGCTGGACCCTGCGCGTCGGTCCCGGCCGGTATCGTCGGCCCGCGGCGGCTCGGCGCTCGCCGCGAACCCGCCGGGGAGACCCGTGGTCGTCCCGTTGCCCGGGGAGGAGGACCGATGAGCGGCATCCCGCGCCTCGTGCTGAGCGCGCCCGCCTCCGGCCACGGTAAGACCGCCGTCGCCGTCGGGCTCCTCGCCGCGTTCACGGCGCGGGGCCTCCCGGCCGCCGGATTCAAGGTGGGCCCCGACTACGCCGACGCCGCCTACCTCGGGCTCGCCGCGGGCCGGCCGGGACGCAATCTCGACCCCCGCCTCGTCGGCCGGTCCCGGGTGGCGCCGCTCTTCGCGCATGGCGCGGCGGGCGCGCAGATCGCCGTCGTCGAGGGCGCCATGGGCCTTTTCGACAGCCTCGCCGGCCGGACCGAGACCGACTCGACGGCCGGTGTGGCCGCTGAGTTGCGCGCCCCCGTGGTGCTGGTGATCGACGTTGCGACGATGGGCCAGTCCGTGGCGGCGCTGGTGCACGGCTTCCGGGCGTACGACGAGGTGCTGCGCATCGGTGGCGTGATCCTCACCCGGGTCGCGTCCGACCGGCACGAGCACCTCCTCCGCGATGCGCTTGACGACATCGCGGTGCCGGTCCTCGGCGCCCTGCACCGGCGCGCCCTGCCGACAACGCTGCCCGCCCGGCAGCATGGGGTGGTTCCGGTCGTGCAGCGCACGATCGACGCGGTCCGTGGCGTCCGGCGGCTGGCCGACGCGGTCCGCGAGGCGGTGGATCTCGATCAGGTCCTCGCCGTCGCCCGATCGGCTCCCCGGCTCGCCGTGGAGCCATGGTCTGCCGAAGCGGCAACGCGCCCGGCCCACGGCGGCCCCGATCCGGCAGCTGATGGCGCGACCGCCAACATCGGGGTGCCCGGGCGGTGGCTGGCCGCAGCCGACCGGCCCGGTGCGACCGGACGGCCGGTGGTCGCGCTGGCCGGTGGGCCCGGCGGCTCCTTCGGGTACGTCGAAACCGCCGAACTGCTGGCGGCGGCCGGAGCCGCGGTGCGTCCGTTTGACCCGCTGCGGGACGAGTCGTTGCCCGAGGGCGCGGCGGCGGTCGTGGTTGGCGGCGGATTGCCGGAGTCGTACGCCGAAGACCTGTCGGCCAACCGGCGGCTGTCGGCTGCCCTCGCGGGCTTCGCCCGGAACGGCGGGCCGGTGCTCGCCGAAGGCGCGGGCCTGATCTGGCTGACCCGCGAATTCGACGGCCGACCCATGTGTGGCGTCCTCGACGCGACGGCGATCAGCACCGAGCGCCTGGTCGTGGGCTACCGGGAGGCGACCGCCCGGGCCTCCACGGCGGTTGCCGAGCGCGGGTCGCGGGTGGTGGGCTACAAGCAGCACTGCGGCATCGTCCGCCCGCGCGCCGGCCAGACTCCGGCCTGGACGTGGGGCGGCGGGACCCCCGAAGGCTTCGTGTGGCGGCGGGTACACGCGTCGCAGCTGACCCTGCACTGGGCCGGCACGCCGGACGTCGCGTTCCGGTTGGTTGCCGCCGCCCGCGGCGAGCGCCCGGGCCGGTGGGCGCCGGAGAGCCCGGGCGAGCCGGCGGAACGAAGCGAGGTCTCGGCGTGAGCGGACCTTTCGCGGTGCGACCGTTCCCGACGCTGACGGTGTCGGCGCCCCGGATGCACGTTCGGCCGCTGGCCGAATCGGATGCCGATGGCGTGGCGGAGATCTTCGCCGACAAGCAGACGCAGCGCTGGCTGCCGTTTCCCGCCGGGTTCGGCCGCGCCGATGCCGTCGCGTGGTGCACCGACCTGGCGGTGCAACGGCGGAACAGCGGCGCTGGCGACCACTACGGCGCGGTGCGGCGCGAGGACGACCATCTGGTCGGCTGCCTGTGGACCAAGCGCACCGATTGGGGCGGCCGGGTGACCGAGATCTCGTACGCCGTCGCACCCGAGGCCCGCGGCTTCGGCCTCGCGGCCGAGGCGGTCGACGCGCTCGCCATCGCGTTGCTCCTCGAGCACGGCTTGCAGCGGGTCGAGTTGCGGGTGGCGCCCGGCAACGTGGCCTCCCGCCGGGTGGCCGAGAAGGCCGGTTTCACCTACGAGGGACTGCTGCGCAACGCCGGTTACGTGCACAGCGGCCGGGTCGACCTGGAGGTCTGGTCGTTGGTGGCGGCCGACCTGCGGTGAGCCGCCCCCCGCAGGCGCTACGAGATCGCGTCCGACGGCGGGGCGAAGTTGCGCTTCGGTTTACCCTCGAGCGCCTCGTGCAGAGTGTTCGCGACGGACTGGACCGGTACGTTCGACTGTCCATCGCCGACCGCGTTGAACGGGCTGTCCGGGTCGGCGATGAAGCTCGCCGCGGCGAGTTCGGGTGTGTAGCCGACGAACCAGGCCGCCCGGGTGCTGTCGGTCGTACCGGTTTTGCCGGCGACCGGGCGGCCGACGGTGCCGCGTACCGAGTCCGCGGTCGACCAGCCACCGCATGAGCCACGGGCCGGCTTGTCGCCGGTGGGGCACCGGGCCGCGTCGGTCGCCGCTCGGGCGACGTCCGGGCTGACCACCTGCCGGCAGCGGGGCTTGGCCACCTCCACCTGGCCGCCGCTGGCGGTGGTGTACGTGGCCGGCTTGCCGTCCGGGCCGGTGACCGAGAGCACCGGCAGGTCCTGGCAGTATCGGCCGTCGGCGGCCACCGCGGCGTAGGCGTTGGCCATCTCTAACGGCGTGGCGTCGGAGACGCCGAGGGTGAAGGCACCCCACTTCCAGGCGTTCGCCGGCGAGGCCTGCCGCTGGTCGACGTCGGTGCGCCACTTGAGGCCCAGCCGCTCCGCCATCCGCACCGCCCGGTCGGCGCCCACCTTCTGCTCGAGCTGCACCCAGTAGGTGTTCACCGACTTGCCGAAGCCGGACCACATGGCGTGCGTTCCGGTCATGGCGCCGCTGGCGTTGGTCGGGCACCAGAACCCGCCGCAGTCGGTCTTACCGCCAGATCCGTCGGGATAGATGGTCACGACCTTGAAGGGGGAGTTGAACTGAGTACTCAGCGGCATGCCGGCATCGAGTGCCGCCAGCATCGTGAACATCTTGAAGGTCGATCCGGCCTGGTAGCCAGCCAGGTCGCCGCCGCCGAGGAGCATGTTCACCGTGTTCGGATAGTTGCTCTTGATCTTGCCGCGCAGCTCCGGGTCGGAGTGCGGGCCGTTGTGACTCTGGTCGAAGGAGTAGACGCGGTTGACCGCCATCGCCTTCACCTTGCCGGTGCCCGGCTCCACCACGACGAGCCCGTGGGCGAACGGATTGTCCTGCGAGATTCGCCCGTTCACCTGGTTCTCCGCGATCTCCTGGATCTTCGGGTCGATGCTGGTGACGATCGTGTAGCCGCCGCGCCGCAGCTTGTCCTCCCGTTCGTGCGGGTTGTTGCCGAACGCCGCCTGCGACATCCACCACGCCTTCAGGTAGTCGCAGAAGAATCCCCAGCTGTTGAACTTCTCGGGCACCGAGATGCAGTCGTTGGGCGGCATCGACAGCCGCAGCCGAATGGATTGCGCCTGTGCCTGCGCGGCGACGTCGGGGGACAGGTAGCCCATCGCGGTCATGCGGTCGATGACGTAGTTGCGGCGGGTCGTCGCCTCGCTCTTGTCGGAGCTCGCCGGGTCGTACTCGGTGGGCGACTTGACCAGGCCGGCCAGCAAGGCGGCCTCGGCCGGGGTCAGGCTGCCGGGGCTCTTCGAAAAGAAGATCTCCGCGGCCGCGTAGATGCCGTACGCCCGGTGCCCGAAGTATGCCGAGTTGAGATAGCGCTCCAGGATCTCGGCCTTGGACATCTGCTTTTCCACCTCGACCGCGACCCGCATCTCCCGGATCTTTCGGGCGCTGGTCTGCTCGGTGGCCTTCAGCGACTCCATCGGGGTGTTCGCGCCGTCCCGTAGGGCCATGCGGACGTACTGCATCGTCAGGGTCGAGGCACCTTGCGACACCCCACCGGCGGACTGGTTGGCCACGAAGGCGCGTACCACCCCGCGGGCGTCGACCCCGCGATGGCGGTAGAAGCGGGTGTCTTCGGCCGCGATGATGGCCTGCTGCACGTACGGGGAGATCTGCGACAGCGGTACGTACTTGCGATGTTCCTCGTAGAACGTGGTGAGCAGGGTCTTGCCGTCGTTGGCGTACAGGTAACTGGTCTGGGCCGGCGCCACGGTCCGCAGGTCTCGGGGCACCTTGTTGATGACATCGATTCCCGCCTTGGTGCCGAGGCCGGCGATGGCGGCCAGGGGGTAGGTGACCGCGGCGACGATGACGCCGGCGATGAGGCCTGCCCGGACGAGCGGGATGAGTCGCGCAGCGGATGCCGAGAGGGTGCGCTTCATCACCTCGCCAAGGTATGACAAAGCCTGTTTTAGCCGGATAGGAAGCGCCGAAACGTCGTGGGCGTCACCCGTTCGGGGGGCGGACCGAATTTGAACCAGCCGCGCCGCCGGGGCAGGATCCGCGTCGTGCCCGCCCCTCCCAGGTCGGATGACGTCGACCTCGCCCATCACGGGGACGCCGAGGCGACCGCCGGGCTGACCGACCTGGCGGTCAACGTACGGCAGGAGCCCATGCCCGGGTGGCTGCGGGCGGCCGTCGCGGCGTCGCTGGACCGGCTGGCCCGCTATCCCGACCCGGCCCCGGCCCGGGCCGCCGTAGCCGCCCGGCACCGCCGCCCGGCCGGCGAGGTGTTGCTCAGCGCGGGAGCGGCCGAAGGCTTCGTGCTGCTGGCGCAGGCGTTGCGGGACGCCCGGCGACCGGTTGTCGTGCACCCGCAGTTCACCGAGCCGGAGGCGGCGCTGCGGGCCGCCGGTCACCGGATCGATCGGGTGGTGCTCTCACCCGAAGACGGCTTCCGGCTCGATCCGGCGCTGGTGCCCGACGACGCCGACCTGGTGTACGTCGGCAACCCCACCAACCCCACCTCGGTTCTGCACCCGGCCGCGTCGATCGCCGCGCTCGCCCGGCCGGGCCGGGTCCTCGTCGTCGACGAGGCGTTCGCCGAC
>DASVMV010000141.1:0-5653 GCA_036384155.1 Micromonosporaceae bacterium | reverse complement strand
GGTTGAACCGCAGGTTCTCGAGCAGGACGACCTCTCCGGCGGAGACTGTGCTGACCGCGCTGCGGGCCGACTCGCCGACGGTGTCGGCGGCGAACGTCACCGGAGCGTCGAGCACTTCGCCGAGCCGGGTGGCCACCGGCGCCAGGCTGTACTGCGGGTCGGGCGCACCCTTCGGCCGGCCCAGATGCGAGCAGACCACGATCCTCGCGCCGGCGTCGCGTAGCGCCCGGAGCGTCGGGAGCACCGCCCGGATCCGGCCGTCGTCGGTGATCGCCCCGGAGCCCTTGTCAATCGGGACGTTGAGGTCCGCCCGGACGAGCACGCGGCGCCCCGACACCCCTTCGGCGAGCAGATCGTCGAGCGGGGGGATCCTCGCGCTCACCGAGTCCGCCTTCCGTTCGCGACTGCGGGGCTCCGCTTCGCTGCACTCCTCGCGCTCACAGCAATCCCTGGTTCGCTCACTCGCGCGGCGCTGTTCGCGACGTCTTCCCTCGTCGCTGCGCTCCTCAGTCCAGACGCCGCCGCGCCAGCTCGCTCGCTCACAGCGAGGAACCCACCAGGTTGACCACATCCACTAGGCGGTTGGAGTAGCCCCACTCGTTGTCGTACCAGCCGACGACCTTGGCCTGGCTGCCGATGACCTTCGTGAGGCCGGCGTCGTAGATGCACGAGGCGGGGTCGGTGACGATGTCGCTGGAGACGATCGGCTCCTCGGTGTAGGTCAGGAGGCCCTTGAGCGGCCCGTCCGCGGCGGCCTTGTAGGCGGCGTGGACCTCGTCGACCGACACCTCCCGGCGCAGGTCCACGGTCAGGTCCGTGGCCGAGCCGGTCGGGACCGGCACCCGCAGGGCGTAGCCGTCGAGCTTGCCCTTGAGGTCCGGCAGCACCAGGCCGATAGCCTTGGCCGCACCCGTCGAGGTCGGCACGACGTTGATCGCGGCGGCCCGGGCCCGGCGCAGGTCCTTGTGCGGGCCGTCCTGCAGGTTCTGATCCTGCGTGTAGGCGTGGACCGTGGTCATCAGCCCGCGCTCGATGCCGAACGCGTCGTGCAGGACCTTCGCCAGCGGGGCGAGGCAGTTGGTGGTGCAGGAGGCGTTCGAGATGATCGAGTGCTTGGCCGGGTCGTACGCCTCGTGGTTGACGCCCATCACGATGGTGACGTCCTCGTTCTTCGCGGGCGCCGAGATGATGACCTTCTTCGCCCCGGCGTCGAGGTGCGCGCGGGCCTTGTTCGCGTCGGTGAAGAAGCCGGTCGACTCGACGACGATGTCGGCGCCGAGGTCGCCCCACGGCAGCTTGCTCGGGTCCTTTTCGGCGAACACCTTGAACGTCTGGCCGCCCACGCTGACCTCGTCGGCGGTCGCCTTGGCCTCCTGCGGCAGCCGGCCGAGGATGCTGTCGTATCGGAGCAGGTGCGCCAGCGTCGCGTTGTCGGTCAGGTCGTTCGCGGCGACCAGCTGGATGTCCGCGTCCGAGGCGAGCACCGCCCGGAAGAAGTTGCGGCCGATGCGGCCGAAGCCGTTGATGCCAACCCGGATCGTCACGTTCCATCTCCTCGCGTCATGATCCGCCGGCAACACCAGCGGCCGGCAGGGTCCGTGTGGCCGACCGTCAGGCCGCGCCGGTCGCCCTCGGCCGACCGCCGCGGCCGCGGAGACCTGACCGCCTGAGGCGGAGCGTACGGCGCGGCAGGCCGGGTTCGGGCCTCCTTGGCCATACGCTGCGACCCTATCCGAGCCGGGCGCCCGCCGCTGCGTCGGGGCGGAAACCGGTACGTACTCCCGCCTACTGCTGCCAGGCGTCCACGGCGACCGCCGTGGCGAAGCCGAGCGTGGTAACGAGACCGGCGAGCCGTCCCCCGCTCTCGAACGCCTGCGGCATCATGCTGTCGGCAAGCATGGCGAGAATCGCTCCACCGCCGAAGCCGAGGACCGCGGCCACCGTGGACGGTGACGCGCCGACGAAGAGGCCGTATCCGGCGACCGCCGCGAGACCGGACGCCGCCATGACGAGCGTCCACAGTGCCAGTACCGCCGCCCGGGACCACCCCGCCGGCCGCAGCTGGCTGGTCGCCGCGAACGACTCCGGCACGTTGGACAGGAAGACGGCCACGACAAATGCGGCGCCGACCCCGTTGCCCTCCAGCACGGTCAGTCCGATCACGATGGATTCGGGCACGCCATCGAGGATGATCCCGAGCAGGATGGCCAGGCCGGGGCCCGCCCGGGCCGGTTCCCCCGGCAGCATGCCGGGCCGGCGGTCCCCGCGGCGGCGGTGGTGCCGACCACCCCACCGGGCGATGACCGCGTCGCCCAGGTAGAAGCCCAGGCTGCCGGCAAAGAGGCCGAGCGCGGTGGCGCGGAGGTCACCCGTCTTGGAAATGCCCTCCTCGACCAGCTCGAACGCCACCGCGCTGATCAGGACGCCGGCGCCGAAGGCCAGCACCAGACCGAGCACTCGCGCCGGCACCCGGTGCACCAGCGCCACCGCGCCACCGACGAGCAGCGACGAACTCGCCGCGAGCCCCCAGAAGAGTGCCTCGCCCACCGGCGTCCCGCTTCAGACGGCCAGCATGTCCGGGGTCACCGCCGCCTCGGTGTCCGGGATGCCCTGATCCCGGGCGCGCTTGTCGGCGAGCGCCAGGAGCCGGCGGATCCGGCCGGCGATGGCGTCCTTCGTCATCGGGGGATCCGCCAGGGCCCCGAGCTCCTCGAGCGACGCCTGACGGTGCTGCAGCCGCAGCCGGCCCGCGTCGGTGAGGTGGTTGGGAGCGTCATCGGCGAGGATCTCCAGCGCCCGGGTCACCCGGGCGGCCGCGGCGACCGCCGCCCGGGCCGAGCGCCGCAGGTTGGCGTCGTCAAAGTTGGCCAGCCGGTTGGCCGTCGCCCGCACCTCCCGCCGTACCCGCCGCTCCTCCCAGGTCAGCACGCTGGAGTGGGCGCCGAGGCGGGTGAGCAGGGCGGCGATCGCGTCGCCGTCCTTGACGACGACCCGGTCCACGCCGCGCACCTCGCGGGCCTTGGCTGCGACACCGAGCCGCCGGGCCGCGCCGACCAGCGCGAGCGCCGCCTCCGGCCCGGGACACGTGATCTCGAGGGCACACGAGCGACCGGGCTCGGTCAGCGATCCGTGCGCCATGAACGCGCCCCGCCAGGCCGCCACGGCGCAGCACACGTTGGCCGACACGACATGCGGGGGCAGTCCCCGCACCGGCCGCCCGCGCACGTCGAGCAGGCCGGTCTGCCGCGCCAGGGCCTCGCCGTCCTTGACCACCCGCACGATGTAGTGGCTGCCCCGGCGCAAGCCGCCCGACGCGAGCACGTGGATCTCGCTAGGATAGCCGTACACCTCGGCGACCTCGCGCCGCAGTCGGCGGGCGACGGCCCCCGTATCGAGCTCGGCCTCGACCACGACCCGGCCCGAGACGATGTGCAGGCCGCCCGCGAACCGCAGCAACGCCGCCATCTCCGCCCGGCGGCAGCAGGGCTTCGGTCCGTCGACCCGGCTGAGCTCGTCCTTGACCGCAGCGGTCATCGCCATTGTCATGTCACCTCGTGGCCGGTCCCGGCGGGTTGCCGGTGATTCGTACGTGCTTAACGAGCGGACCCCAGGAGCGGCACCAGCGCCGCGCCCAGGGCGGCTGAATCGTGCCGCGGTGCCCCGTCGGCGACCGCCACCGGAGCGAGTACGAGTCGGGCACCCAACGATTCTGCCGCACGGGCAACCGGGTTCGGGTCACCCACTGCCCGGTCGTCGGCCAGGACCGCGTCAACTTTCAGTTCGGGCAGATACCACCGCAGCGCCGCAAGATGGTCGGCAGCCGACAGCCCCAGCGTCTCCGTCTCGACGGCCAGATTGAGCATGACCAGCCGGCGCGCCGAACTGGTGACGATCGCCTCGGCCAGCTCGGGCACCAGCAGGTGCGGGATGACACTGGTGTACCAGCTGCCAGGGCCGAAGATGAGCCAGTCGGCCGAGCGGACGGCATCGACGGCCGGACGGCAGGCCGGCGGAGACGGCGGGGTCAGCCGTACGGACTCGACCCGGCCGGGGGTGATCGCCACGGCGTGCTGGCCATAGACGGTCAGCGTCTCGTCGGGACGGTTGGGATCGGCGCCCCGGACGTCGGCCTCGATCCACACCGGTTCGCACGACATCGGCAGCACCCGGCCGCTGACGCCGAGCATCTGGCCGGCGTGGTCGAGCGCGGTCACCGCGTCGCCGAGCAGTTCTATCAGCCCGAGCAGTACGAGGTTTCCCACCGCATGCCCAGCCAGCGGGTCGTCGGCGGGTCCCCCGACGCCACCGGGCGCGAATCGGTGCTGGAACAGCTCGGCGCTGCGCCGGGTGACCGGGTGCGGGTCAGCGAGCGCCACCAGCGCCTGGCGCAGGTCACCGGGCGGCAGAGCACCGCGCTCGGACCGCAGCCGACCGCTGGACCCACCGTCGTCCCCAACGGTCACCACGGCTGTGATGTCCAGCGGAAGCTCACCCTGGCAGTGCCGCAGGGCCCGCAGCGACGCCGCCAGCCCGTGCCCGCCGCCGAAGGCGACCACCCGGCCCGTCATTCCCGCCCCAGGTCGCGGTGCTGGGCGTGGGCGGAGACCCGGGCCTGGCCGAGCTGAGCGGCCAGTTCCTCGGCGATCGCCACGCTGCGGTGCTTCCCGCCGGTGCAGCCGACCGCGACGGTCAGGTATCGCTTGCCCTCCCGCTCGAACCCGGACGCCGTGGCCGCGATCAGTCGGGCGTACGCCTCGACGAAGCTGGCCGCACCGTGCTGACCGAGAACGTAGCTGCTCACCGCCTCGTCCTGGCCGGTGTGCTCGCGCAGCTCCGGCACCCAGTACGGGTTGGGTAGGAACCGGGCGTCCAGGACGAAATCGGCGTCGGGCGGCAGTCCGTACTTGAAGCCGAAGGACAGTACGGTCACTCGCAGCCGCCGGGCGTCCTCACCGCCGAACAGTTCCTCCACCCGCCGCCGCAACTGGTTCACGTTGAGGTGGCTGGTGTCGATGATCACGTCGGCCTGCTCCCGGGCCTCTTCGAGCAGCGCGCGCTCGGCCGTGATGCCGTCAGCCAGCCGGCCGTTGCCCTGCAACGGGTGCGAGCGGCGGACGCTCTCGAAGCGGCGGATCAGCACCTCGTCGTCGGCGTCGACGAACACCACCCGCGGCTGGAACCCCCGGTCCCGCAGAGCCGTGATCGCACCGGCGAGGTCGGTGGAGAAGGCGCGGCTGCGCACGTCGAGCACCATTGCCGTACGCCGGGCCGAGCCGCCCGCCCGGAACGCCAACTCGGCCATGTCGAGCATCAGCGCCTGCGGCAGGTTGTCAACGACGTAGAAGCCGACATTCTCCAGGGCGCGGGCGACTGTGCTGCGGCCGCCGCCGGACAGGCCGGTGACCACCACGAGAGTTGTCTCCGCGCGAGCCGGCGCGGCCTCCGTCGCGGCGCTGCCGGACCCCGACCCGTGTCCCATTCGCGCCTCGCTCACCTAACTCCCCCCACCGTCGGCCAGGCTGGCTGACCGGAGCTGGCTCCGCAAGCGTCGCCAGCAGGCGAACGCTGACGGGAGCCGGCTCCGCAAGCGTCGCCAGCAGACGAACGCTGACGGGAGCCGGCTCCGCAAGCGTCGCCAGCAAGGGGGGACAGT
>DASVMV010000140.1:0-7039 GCA_036384155.1 Micromonosporaceae bacterium | reverse complement strand
CGGTCTCGGACTCGCCCGGCTCTTTGGCGCCGGGCCACGGCTTGGCCACCCGGGACGCCAGCACGAACTCCTTGCGCAGCGGGTGCCCCTCGAACTGCGGCGGCAACAGCAGCGGCTTGAGGTCCGGGTGGCCAACGAAGGAAATGCCGAACATCTCGTACGTCTCCCGCTCGTGCCAGGCGGCACCGGGAAAGACGTCCACCACCGAGGGCACCTCGGCCGCCTCCCGGGCCACCCGGGTACGCAGCAGCAGGCCGTGCCGGTGCCTGGTGGACCAGACGTGCGCCACCAGGCTGAACCCGTCGGCCAACTCGTCGACGGCGGACAGCCAGTCGAAGAAGTCGCACCCGAGTTCCGCGTCGTCGCGGGCCACGGTGAGCGCTGCCCGCCACTGCGCCGGCGGCACGTCCGCGGTCGCCCGGACGTGAGCCCGCCCGTCCGAGACGCCGACCGTCACGCCCGGCACGGCCAGGACGGCGGCGAGCCGCGCACCGACCTCCTCCGGAGTCATGCCGAGATCCTATGGGCGCTTCCCCCGTTACGGCAGGCCGGCCGGCCGCCGAGGGGAAGAATGGCGGCGTGCGCGCAATCACCGTACGGCCGGGCAGCGCCGGCTCCCTGGAGCTGCACGACGACTTTGCCGAACCCGCGACGGACGAGGGTCCGGTGCTGGCGGAGGCCCTGTCGGTCGGCGTATGCGGGACCGACCAGGAGATCATCGCCGGGCACTACGGCGAGCCGCCGCCGGGGTCGCCGACGCTGGTGCTCGGTCACGAGTCGCTCGGCCGGGTGATCGAGGACCCGACCGGCACGTTCCGGCCCGGTGACCTCGTCGCCGGCGTCGTCCGGCACCCGGACCCGGTGCCGTGTCCCAACTGTGCCGACGGCGAGTGGGACATGTGTAGCAACGGCCGGTACACCGAGCACGGCATCAAGGCACGGCCCGGCTTCGCCCGGGACCGCTGGCGGATCCGGCCGGGGCACGCCGTCGGCCTCGACCCGAGCCTGGCCGCCGTCGGTGTGCTGCTCGAACCGACCAGCGTGGTCGCCAAGGCATGGGACCACATCGAGCGGATCGGGCGCCGCGCCGACTGGGTGCCGCAGACCGTGCTGGTGACCGGTGCCGGGCCGATCGGCCTGCTCGCCGCCCTGCTCGGCAGCCAGCGGGGGTTGGACGTCCACGTGCTCGATCTCGCCACCGATGGGCCGAAGCCCGCCCTGGCCCGCGCGCTCGGGGCGACGTACCACAGCGCCGGGGTGGCCGGCCTCGACCTCGCACCCGATGTGGTGGTCGAGTGCACCGGGGCGCCCGCCGTGGTGCTGGACGTGATGTACAAGGCGGCGCGCAACGGCATCGTCTGTCTCACCGGAGTGTCCAGCGGCGGCCGCACGATCGACTTCGACGCCGGCGCCCTCAACCGGGCGCTCGTGCTGGAGAACAACGTGGTGTTCGGCTCGGTGAACGCCAACCGCCGGCACTGGACGGCCGCGGCCGTCGCGCTGGCCAAGGCCGACCCCGAATGGCTCGCCGGGCTCATCACCCGCCGCGTGCCCGTCGACCGGTACGCCGAGGCGTACCGGACTTCCGGCGACGACATCAAGGTGGTGCTCGACTTCGCCGGTTGACGCGGACAGCGTTGACGCGGACAGCGTTGTCGCGGGCAGTGGATCACTCAGTGACGCAGAAGCCACGCCTCAGTGTGGGCCTTGCCCCGAACGTGCGGCAGCGACCAAGGCCAGCACACCCGCGCCGAGGATCGGAAGACCGATGGACAGAATGGCGAGGAACCCAAACACCGTCAGTACCACGCCCGACGCGGACAGCGCCAACCCTCGCTGAGGCGCCGCGCGGGCTACACCGTAGGTCGCAAGAAGTGCCGCCGCGGCCAGTCCGCCAAGGAACCAGGCCGCCACGTCGTCGCCCTCCTGACTTATCAGTCCGATGTAGAGGCCGATCATGACTAGGGCGATCACAGCCGCGATCGCTGCCAGAAGATCCCAATCGTTTCGCGATCCGGACGTCATGATTCATCGTTGCAGATCCCGATGGTGCCATCGATCCGGGAGCAGAGACGTCCTCACATCGGCTATCTGCGTGCGTTCGGCCGAGGAGTTCGGCGGCGGGGCGTCAAGCCTGCGCCACTGAGATGAGTTCCGCCAGGCAGGACCATTGCGCACCGACCGGGCGGTATCCCAGACGGGTGTTGACGGCGAGCATCGGCGCGTTCGACTCGTCGTTGGCCGTGTACGCCATCGTGATCCCACTCTCGGCCGCGCGGGACAGCGCGGCCCGCTTGGCAAGCAGCGCCAGCCCCCGCCCCCGGTACGCCGGGACCGTCGCGGTCATGTCCGACCACATGCGTTCGCCGTCGACCTGCACCAGGGTGAACGACGCCACGGCGCCGTGCACAACAGCGACGACGCTGACCGTCGGGTCCAGGCCTGGGTCGTCCCACACGTCGGCCCGCCACCTGTCGAAGTCAGTTGTGTCAGCCGGCACGTCGCCCGGCTCGTCCGAGGCGGCGGCCACGTACGCGGCATGGAACTCGCCGGGTTCGAACCCCGCCAGCGGCTCAAGGCGTACGCCGGGCGGGGATGTGGGCTGCGCCGGCGGCGGCCGCAGCGGTAGCCCCGAGTACCGGACCTGACGGCTGGGGCGGAACCCGCGCCGGCGCGCGTAGTCGAGTGACCCGGCCTGCACCCAAGCGCGCAGCCGGTCGACACCGAGTGTCCTGAGGTGCGCGACGGCCGCGTCGAGCAGGGCCGAGCCGACTCCGCGCCGCCGGTGGTCCGGATGGACGTGCAGCAGCGAGATTTCCCCGACCGCGGCGTCCGAGCCGGACCGGCACGCCGACATCCACCCGATCGCCCGATCGCCGGCCTCGGCTACGTAGGCCGCGTGGCCTACCCGCCCAGACCCGGCGATCACGCGGCGGGTCGCGGCCGCCCCGCGCACCAGGTACGGATACACCACCGCCCGCAGCGCCACCACGGCCGGCGCGTCGTCGGGCACAGCGGGCCGAACGGTCACCGCCACCTCACCACCTGCCCGTTCCTGCTGGCGTATCACCTGTCACCAGGTCGGTTCAGAGGCCGGGCAACCGCCCGTTGCGGAACAGGTCAACGAAGAGCTGATGATCCTGCCGGGCCCGGGTCCCGTAGGCGTGCGCGAACTCGACCAGGTGGTCCACGAACCCGGGCTCGTCCCGGTCGACCACCCCGACGATCGCCTCCTCGGTCGAATAGTCGACCAGATCGTGGCTGGACTCGTCGTCGGCGACCGAATGCATCCGGGCCACCGCCCGGCCGAGGTCGCCGATCACCCCGGCCAGGTCGTCCGGTTCATGCACGTCGGACCAATCCAGGTCGGCCGCGTACGGCGACACCTCGGCGACCACCTGCCCCACCCCGGTCAGCTCGGTAAAGCCCAGCCACGGGTCGGCGTGCGCCTGCAACGCCCGCTGCGACTCGGCCGTCCGGTGGCCCTGGTGCTGGAAGTAGCCGCGGACGCCCGCGTCGTCGACATACCGCGCGACCGCGGGCACCTGGGCCTGCTTCATGTAGACGACCACATCGTTCTCCAGGGCCTGGGTGTGCCCTTCCAGCAGGAGGTTGTAGGAGGGCAGCCCCGCCGACCCGATGCCGACTCCTTTGCGCAGCACGACGTCCTTGATGTTGAAGGAGACCGGGCGCCAGGTCGCGGTCTCCGGCGGCAGCGTGTCCAGGTAACGCTGGAACGCGTCCAGCACCGCAGCCCGCACGTCCGCCTCGACCCGGAAGACGCCGTCACCGAGCGCGAACCGCCGCTCGTAGTTGTCGATGGTGGTCTGCATGCCCAGCAGATCGACCCGGGTGTTGAGCCGGGCCTGCTGAAGCACCCGGCGCAGTACCCCGGCGGCGTTGTCCAGCGTGATCGAGCCGATCGCCTCCTCGCCGCCGGCCGCAATGGCGCGCAGTTCGGTGAGGTAGGCGCGGGCGAAGCGACCGACCAGGTCCCCGATGACCGCGTCGGACAGCGCCTTCGCGTAGCCGATCAGGGCCACGCTGGCCGCGAAGCGCTTCAGGTCCCAGGTGAACGGCCCGACGTACGCCTCGTCGAAGTCGTTGACGTTGAACACCAGTTGGCCGTGGCCGTTCATATAGGTGCCGAAGTTTTCCGCATGCAGGTCGCCGTGAATCCACACCCGGCTGGTGCGTCGGTCGAGGAAGCGGTCGTCAGCGAAGTCGCCGGTCAGGTCGGCGTAGAAGATGCTCGCGCTGCCCCGGTAAAAGGCGAACGGCGACGCTGCCATCTTGCGGAACTTGCGGCGGAACGCGGCCGGGTCCCGGCTCATGGAGTCACCGAACTCGGCGACGAGAACGTCGGCGAGACGCTGTGCACGCTTCTCCGTACTCATGACCCGGCAGGCTAGCCCGCGGCCGCTACTACGCGGCCGGTGGGCGTACCGGGCGGGCCCGCAGCGCGGCGGCGGAATGGCGCGGGGACGCCGCACGTCCCTCGGCGGGCGAGGCGAGCGGGTCGGGCCGGGCAACTCCGCCGATCCCCGACCCTTCGGCGGCGATCTTCTCCTGCAGTCGCAGGATGCCGTGCAGCAGCGCCTCGGGACGTGGCGGGCAACCGGGTACGTAGACGTCGACCGGAACGATCTGATCCACGCCCTTGGTCACCGAGTACGAGTCCCAGTACGGTCCACCGCAGTTGGAGCAGGCGCCGAAGGAGATGACGTACTTCGGCTCGGGCATCTGGTCGTAGAGCCGCTTGATGGCCGGAGCCATCTTGTCGGTGACCGTGCCGGAGACCACCATCAGGTCGGCCTGACGCGGCCCGTGGGCGAAGGGGATGACGCCGAGCCGGATGAAGTCATGCCGACCCATGCTGGTGGCGATGAACTCGATGGCACAGCAGGCCAGCCCGAAGTTGAAGACCCACAGCGAGTAGCGCCGGCCCCAGTTGAGCACGAACCGGATCGGTTCGCCGAGCACGCCCGGCAGCTGCACCGCGACCTCCTCTCGGTCCCCGACCGTCAGTGAACCATAGCTGCCGCCGATTCCCGACAGAAGCCGTACCGATCTTGTGCAACCTGCTACGGCCCGATGGAGTGTTACCGGCGCGGGAAGCATCGACGAGTGCCGAACGGGGAGGGGTTGTGACGGTGAAAATGCGAGCGCGCACAGGTGCGCCGCCCACGGCGGGCGACGGCGCCAATCCATCGCCCGTCGCCAGGTTCGACGACTTCTACCACGCCCATTTTCGCAGCATCACAATGCAGCTCTGTGCGTACGTCGGTGATCTCGGGCAAGCACAGGACCTGACCCAGGAGGCGTTCTGCCGGGCGTACGCCCGCTGGAACAAGCTGGTCCGTTACGACGACCCGGTCGGCTGGGTGCGCCAGGTCGCCTGGAACCTGGCCCGCAGCCGGTGGCGACGGCTGCGGACGGCGCAGGGCTTCCTGAGCCGGCAACGGACGACTCACGTGGATGGACCGACGCCCGACCGGGTCGCCATCGACGCGGCGCTCGCGCTGCTGCCCGCCAATCAGCGCCGCGCTGTCATCCTGCACTACCTCGCCGACCTACCCGTGGCGCAAATCGCCGCGCAGGAAGGCGTGGCCGAAGGGACGGTCAAGTCCTGGCTGCACCGCGGCCGTGCGGCCCTGGCCGCACTCCTCACCGACGACGAGGGAGCCAGCAATGTCTGACTTCGAGCCGCTGCTCCGCGACCGGTTCGCCGGTTACCGGGACGCCCTGATGGCGCAGATCGACGCCGCGGGACCCGAGGCGGTGCGGCACACGGTC
Source organism: Micromonosporaceae bacterium (assembly GCA_036384155.1). Taxonomy (GTDB): domain Bacteria; phylum Actinomycetota; class Actinomycetes; order Mycobacteriales; family Micromonosporaceae; genus DASVMV01. Next base: position 1,243 of record DASVMV010000140.1, on the reverse strand, counting down.
CGGCGCCGCCGCACCGCCGCCGTGGCGGCCGGTGCCGCTCTGGCGGTGGTGCTGGTGGTCGCGCCTATCGCTGCGCATGCCGCGTTCAAACACACGGCACCACGACCGGCACCGGCGGATACGGCCGCGCCCACCTCGCCAGCTCCCGCGCCGACCTCCGAACTGATCCCCGAGCCGACGGTCACACCGTCCGACCCCCCTCCGCCGAACCGTACGCCCGCCGCGCCTGACGGTCGGATCACCAGTGCCCAACTGCTGGCGGCGCGGGTCGACCTGCCGCCCTGGCCACCCGGCTACCCGTCGAGTTGCACAACCCGCCAGGTGCGGCTCCACCCACCCGCAGAGAAGTACACCGACGGCCCCCGCCTTCTCAGCCTCGACTACGGCGACGTCGACGCGGATGGTGCCACCGAGACGGTTGCGCTGATCGGTTGCCAGGCTGGCGAACCGATTGGAAAGCAGGTGGTGGCGTTCGATCGGGACACGGTGGGCGAGATCGTCACATTGGGCCGTGTCGTGGGCACCGACGACGGATTCGAGAACATCCTCGACGTGGCGGTCGCGACCGACGGGTCGGTGCGCGCCCAGGTGGCCGACATCCAACCGTGCTGCGGCACACCCCGCTACTGGCCGCAGACACAATGGCGGACGTACGGATGGGACGGAGAATCATTCCGCCAGATCGCCGGGCCGACCGCCTTCGGCCCCCACCCGCGGGCCACGGACCTGCGCGTTACGTCGGCGAAGTTCATCCTCGGCCCATTCGATGCATCCGGCTCCGGCCGCCGGCACGGCGACCTGACGGTGACCATCAGCAACGAGGGTCCCCGCGACGTGGCCTTCGTCCGCGTCTTGATCTATATTGGCGGCTTCCCTTACGGACAAGATGGTGGGGCGTGGTCGACCTGCGCCACCACAATCGACATGGACTGCCTCCTACCCGGGCTCGCAGCGGGCGGTCGGCGAACGGTCACCTTCGGCTTCCGGTTCGAGCCGGGCGGGCCACCGGCAACGGGCGTGGTGAGGGTAAGCCACTACGACGCCGACCACCTGCTCTGGCCCGATCTCGCGGGGGACGACAACGTTGAGGAGTTCCAGCTCTTCTGACGACCGGGCCCAAACCGACCACGGCGCCGGCCCTGACCGTTCAGGGCCGGCGCGTACGCCCTCCGGTACGTCCGTCGACTCCCGATGTTGGCGAAATGGTTCTACGCTGCGGCGGGTGACACCTCGTGTTCTCTCC
>DASVMV010000139.1:0-2502 GCA_036384155.1 Micromonosporaceae bacterium | reverse complement strand
GCCTCAAGCAGGTCGACGGCTGGCATGACATGCCGCTGACCGACGCCGCGCAGAAGGTGCAGGTGTCGGCCTACCCGGACGCCTACGCCAAGTGGGAACAGCAGGCCGCTGACCTCGTGGCCGACAACTGGAACAGCTGATAACAGCGCACGAGAGGGCTCCCTCCCCGCACGGGGAGGGAGCCCTCTGTCGTTCCGGGCGTCGCGAGACCATGCACCGGACGTTGCCGGCTCGTGGTGCGGATCCGGCCGGCGTACGGTACGTGACTACCAGCGAGGCGACGTCGGCGAGGAGGCAACTGTGCAGGACCGCAGCCCACGGCTGGAGGACCTGGAACCGATCGAGCGGGCCTCGGTCGACGAGTTGCAGGCCCTACAGCTCGACCGGTTGCGCTGGTCGCTGCGGCACGCCTACTACAACGTGCCGCACTACCGGGCCGCGTTCGACGCGGCCGGCGTTCACCCCGACGACCTCCGGGACCTGGCCGACCTGGCCAAGTTCCCGTTCACCGCCAAGGCGCACCTGCGCGACAACTACCCGTACGGGATGTTCGCGGTGCCCCGCGAGCAGGTGTCCCGGATCCACGCCTCGTCCGGAACCACCGGTCGCCCCACCGTCGTCGGCTACACCCGGGAGGACGTGCGTACCTGGGCCCGGCTGATGGCCCGGTCGATCCGCGCCTCCGGCGGCCGCCCGGGCGACCGGGTGCACGTGGCGTACGGCTACGGGCTGTTCACCGGCGGACTGGGGGCGCACTACGGCGCCGAAGAACTCGGCTGCACGGTCATCCCGGTGTCGGGTGGCATGACCGAGCGGCAGGTGGCGCTGATCCGCGACTTCGAGCCGGACATCATCATGGTCACCCCCACCTACATGCTGGCGATCCTCGACGAGATGGAGCGGCAGGGCGTGGACCCGGCCGGCTGCTCACTGCAGGTGGGCATCTTCGGTGCCGAGCCGTGGACCGAAGACATGCGCCGCGAGATCGAGCAGCGGCTCGACATGCACGCCGTCGACATCTACGGATTGTCCGAGGTGATGGGACCGGGCGTGGCCAACGAGTGCGTGGAGACCAAGGACGGGCTGCACGTCTGGGAGGACCACTTCTATCCGGAGATCATCGACCCGATCACCGGGCAGGTGCTGCCCGACGGTGAGAAGGGTGAGCTGGTGTTCACCTCGCTGACCAAGCAGGCGATGCCGGTGGTGCGGTACCGGACCCGTGACCTGACCCGGCTGCTGCCGGGCACCGCCCGGCCCATGCGCCGGATCGAGAAGATCACCGGACGCTCCGACGACATGATGATCGTGCGAGGCGTGAACGTCTTCCCCACGCAGATCGAGGAGCTGATCCTGCGGACGCCGGCGCTGTCGCCCCACTTCCAGTGCGTGTTGCGCCGCGCCGGCCGGATGGACTCGCTGACCGTACGGGTGGAGCGACGCGCCGGCGTTGAGCCGGCCACAGCCGCGCGGGCCGGCGGCGAACTGGCCCGCCTGGTGAAGGACACCGTCGGGGTCAATGTCGACGTCGAGGTGATCGAGCCGGACGGGGTAGAGCGGTCGATGGGCAAGATGCGCCGCATCGTCGACCAGCGACCCAACGCCTGATCGGCCGGAGAACGTCAGCTGACCAGGCGGGTGAAGAAGTCGCCGAAGCCCTGCATGATGGCCATCAGGGCGCTGCCGATGCCCCGGAACATGTTGGCGGCCGCCTCCGGGCGGAAGGCCATGAAGAAGATCAGGAAGGCGACAAACCCCCAGAAGAACAGCTTCCTGATGAGGTCGGGCATGGTGCCTCCGGGTCGGCCGCGAGGCGGAATGGCGGTTCCGGTCGGGGTAGCGGTCCTAGCCGGCCGGTTGTCGGGTCGCTCGCTTACCACCTGAGCCGTGCGGTAAACCGGCCTCGCGCCGCCGTCCCCCGGACGTACGTTGACTGGAAACCGACTGGCCCGGGGGAGCCGCGGATGAGCGAGGCACGGGACGCGTTCGTCGAGATCCAGCAGCGCCTGCGGCGGCCGGGCCCGGCCGTACTGGACCGGCTGCGGCAGGTTCGCGCCGAGCGCGGCGCGGTCGCCCCGGACGATCTGGACCGGATCGCCACGGAGGTCGGCTGGCCGGTTGCCGCCGTGACCGGCAGCGCCTCGTTCTATGCCGACCTCGCCGGGGTGCGGGGCCGCCGGCACGTGCGGGTCTGCCACGGCACGGCCTGCTTCGCGACCACCCACGGGCGGCATCTGGACCGGCTGGCACAGGCCCTCGGGGTGCCGGTGGGGGAGGCGGCGGCGGACCGGTCCGTATCCATCCAGGCCGTGCGCTGTCTGGGCTTCTGCTACGCCGCACCGGCGGCGCTCGACGGCGACCGGCCGTGCACCGGCGACGATCTCGGCGGGCTGCTTCCCGCCACCGACCGCCTTCCGGCGGGAGCGTCGCGCGACCCCAGCCCGCTGCCGCCGTACCGCAACGCCGCCCCCCGGCCGGTCCTGCTGGCCGGACTGCTCGGCG
>DASVMV010000138.1:0-7645 GCA_036384155.1 Micromonosporaceae bacterium | reverse complement strand
CGCGCTCACCGAGAAGGTGCGGGCCGCCGGGGGCAAGGAAATCTCGATCACGTACCTGCGCGACGGTCAGGAGACCACCAAGACGGCCACCCTCCCGATCGCCCAGCGGATCAAGCAGGACGTCCTCAAAGACCCGAACATGACCGCCGAGCGGATCACCCAGAACGACCTCGAGGACGTCGGTGTGCTCGGCATCACCCCGGAGATCCCGAAGACCGTGCGCGGCCCGCTCGCCGCGTTCGGCCTGACCAAGGACCAGACGGTGGCGATGTTCGAGGGGACGTTCGCCTCGCTGAGCAAGTTCCCGGAGAAGGTGCCGAAGCTGTGGACCGCGCTCACCGGCGCGGAGCGTGACCCGGAGACTCCGATCAGTGTGGTCGGGGCGAGCCGGATCGGCGGGGAGCTCTTCGGCCGGGGCGAGATCCCGACGTTCCTGCTGGTGCTGGCGGGGCTGAACTTCTTCGTGGGTATCTTCAATCTGGTGCCGCTGCTGCCGCTGGACGGCGGGCACATCGCGATCGCCTGGTTCGAGAAGGCCCGGTCGTGGGTATGGGCCCGCCTGGGTCGGCCGGACCCGGGTCGGGGTGATTACATGAAGCTGATGCCCGTCACCTACGTGGTCATCCTGATTTTCGGTGGGTTCACGCTGCTGACCGTCGCGGCTGACATCGTGAACCCGATCACCCTGTTCAAGTAGCCCGAGTCTCTTCGAGCCGAGTCTTCGAGTCGAGTCTCTTCGAGTAAGGAACGTTCGTGACCGCAGTCAACCTGGGCCTCCCGTCCTCGCCACCGCCGCCGCTGGCGCCCCGGCGGATGAGCCGCCAGATCATGGTGGGCCCGGTCCCGGTCGGCGGCGGGGCCCCGGTCTCCGTCCAGTCGATGACCACCACGCTGACCGCGGACGTGAACGCGACGCTGCAGCAGATCGCCGAGCTGACCGCGTCCGGCTGCCAGATCGTGCGGGTCGCGGTGCCGTCGCAGGACGACGTCGAGGCGCTGCCGGCGATCGCGAAGAAGTCGCAGATTCCGGTGATCGCCGACATCCACTTCCAGCCGAAGTACGCCTTCGCCGCGATCGACGCCGGCTGCGCCGCCGTACGGGTCAACCCCGGCAACATCCGGCAGTTCGACGACAAGGTCAAGGAAATCGCGGCGGCGGCCTCGGGCGCGGGCGTGCCGATCCGGATCGGGGTCAACGCCGGCTCGCTGGACAAGCGGCTGCTGGCCAAGTACGGCAAGGCGACCGCCGAGGCGCTGGTCGAGTCGGCGCTGTGGGAGTGCTCGCTCTTCGAGGAGCATGGCTTCCGCGACATCAAGATCTCGGTGAAGCACAACGACCCGGTCGTGATGATCCGGGCGTACCGGCAGCTGGCCGAGCAGTGCGACTACCCGCTGCACCTGGGCGTGACCGAGGCCGGCCCGGCGTTCCAGGGCACCATCAAGTCCGCGGTCGCCTTCGGTGCGCTGCTGGCCGAGGGGATCGGCGACACCATCCGGGTGTCGCTGTCCGCGCCGCCGGTCGAGGAGATCAAGGTCGGCGCCGCGATCCTGGAGTCGCTCGGCCTGCGCGAGCGCGGCCTGGAGATCGTCTCCTGCCCGTCCTGCGGCCGCGCCCAGGTCGACGTCTACAAGCTGGCCGAAGAGGTCACCGCCGGCCTGGAGGGCCTGCCCGTCCCGCTGCGGGTGGCCGTCATGGGCTGCGTCGTGAACGGCCCGGGCGAGGCCCGCGAGGCCGATCTCGGTGTCGCCTCCGGCAACGGCAAGGGCCAGATCTTCGTCAAGGGCCAGGTGATCAAGACGGTGCCGGAGGCGCAGATCGTGGAGACGCTGATCGAAGAGGCGCTGCGGCTGGCCGACGAGATGGGTGCTGAACTGCCCGACGAGCTGCGCGACCTGATCACCGGCCCGACGGTCACGGTCCACTGACGCTCCGACGCTCATCCACGGAAAGAGTGGCTGTTCCGGCCGGGACAGCCACTCTTTCCGTGTGAGAGAGAGCACAGCGGGCACAAAAACCGTACGTCCGTCTTGCTAGGGTCTCGGCATGCGCCTTCTTCCGGAACTTCGCGCAGCCCGGATCCTCACGCTCTCCACGCTCGTCAACACCGTCGGGCGGGGCACCTGGCTGACCGTCAGTGCCCTCTTCCTGACCCGTTCGGTCGGGCTGTCGGTGGCCGAGGTCGGCCTCGGCCTCACCGTGACCGCCCTGGTCAGCCTGGTCGCGAGCGCGCCGATGGGATATCTGGCCGACCGGTACGGACCACGCGGCATGCAGCTCGCCGCTCTGCTCGCCTCCGGTGTCCTCACGGCCGCCCTGGTGGCCGTGCACTCGTTCCCGGCGTTCCTGGCGGTGGGCGTCCTCAGCGCGGTGGCCGACGCCGCCGCCCGGGGTGCCCGGGGTGCCCTGATCGCCGGTGCGGTCCCGGCCGACCAGCGGGTGCGTACCCGGGCCTACCTGCGGGCCACCACCAACCTCGGCATCTCCGTCGGTGCCGTGGCGGCCGGCGTCGGCATCGCCGCCGACACGCGCACCGCGTATGTCGCGCTCATCCTGCTCGACGCGGCCACCTTTCTCGCCGCGGCCGTGATCCTGGCCCGGCTGGCGCCGATCCCACCCGTCCCGGCACCGACCCAGGGGCCGCGTCTGATCGCGCTGCGGGACCGCCCGTTCCTGGCCTTCACGGTGCTCGACGGCCTGATGTCCATGCACTTCGGGCTGATCAACATCGCCCTGCCGCTCTGGATCGCCGGGCACACCTCGGCGCCGCGCTGGCTGATCTCGGTCCTGATGCTGGTCAACACGACGATGGTCGTGCTCTTCCAGGTGCGGGCTTCCCGAGGTACCGAGGAGCTGTCCGGAGCCGCCCGTGCGTCCCGGCGGGCCGGGGCCACCATCGCCGTCGCGTGTGCCCTCTTCGCCGCCAGTGGCGGTGTCCCGACCCCCGTCGCCGTTGGCCTCCTGGTGGCGGGCGCGTTCGTGCACGTGATCGGCGAGCTGTGGCACGCGGCGGCCGGCTGGGGAATCTCGTTCGGGCTCGCGCCGGCCCACGCTCACGGTCAGTACCAGGGGGCGTACGCGATGGGCATGCAGCTCGGCGGGATGCTGGCGCCAGTGGCGGTCACCACCCTCGCCGTGGGCTGGGGCGTACCGGGGTGGCTGGTGCTGGGGCTGCTCTTCCTGGTGCTCGGTGCGTTGGTGCCGCCGGTCGTACGGTGGGCGGCGCGGACCCGGGAAACGGCGGCGATGGACCTGGTGCCCGCCGGATAGCCGGCCCGACCGGGCTTTCCTACCGCCCGAACTCCTCCACCGTGGCGGCATCGCGCGCTCCGTCGATGAACCCGCGGAAGCCGGGGTGCTCGCGGGTGGCCGGCACGGTGGACACCGGCTCGCCGATCGCCTCGGTCACCGCGTCGACCAGCGCCGGCGGTTGGTCCATCTCCTCGCCGGTGAGGAACTCGTCGTCCTCCTCCGCGAGTTCGGCGACCATCCGTACCTCGCCGACCGCGGTGTCCGGATCCTGCGCCCACGCATGTCCGGCGGTGTAGCACTCGTCGTAGAAGGCCGTCTGTTCCTCGCTCCAGCTGCTGTCGTAGTCGCGCACCCGTACGGCTCCCTTCGGATCGCTGACCGTACGCCTGAATCCCCATCAGCGGCCCTCCGGAACGTCGGTCCGGGACGGTAACCGTGCAGGCTCGCCCGATTGTTCGGTCCCCATCCCCCGTGCCGGGTTCCATCCGGCCCGGGATCTGGCAGGCTGGGAACGTGCTGACAGCGCCGGTGCGGCGGCTCGGCGAGAGCGAGCGCCCCTCCGTCGAGCGACTGCTCGACCTAGACCCGTTCGCGGCGGCCCCGGTGGCCGAGCGCGTCGACGCGCAGCATTTGTCGTCGCTTCGCGCCGACGGTCGCATCCTCGGCTACGGGTCGCGCCATCACCTCGAGGCGCTGTGCTGGGTCGGCAGCAACCTCACCCCGGTGCTCGCCTCGCCGGACGCGGTGGCCGCCTTCGCCGACCTGCTAGTCGACGAAGACCGCATGTGCTCGTCGATCGTGGGTCGGGCGGACGCCGTCCTCGGACTGTGGCGCCGCCTCGGCGTCCGGTGGGGACCGGCCCGCGACGTCCGCCCCAACCAACCGTTGCTGGTCACCGGCGACGTCCCGCAGCCGGCCCCCGATCCCCAGGTGCGCCGGGTCCGGTCTCGGGAGATCGATCAGCTCTTTCCGGCCGCGGTCGCGATGTACGCCGAGGAGGTGGGGGTATCCCCGCTCGCGGACAGCGGCGGCCGGGCCTACCGCCGCCGGGTGGCCGATCTGGTGCGGGCCGGTCGCGCGTACGCCCGGTTCGCGGATGGCCGGGTGGTGTTCAAGGCCGAACTGGCCATAGTCACCCGGCGGACGGCCCAGATTCAGGGGGTCTGGGTGGCGCCGGAGTGGCGCGGGCGCGGCATCGCCACCGCGGCCGTCGCGGCCGTCGTCCGCGATGCGCTCGCCCGGGTCGCGCCGACGGTCAGCCTGTACGTCAACGACTTCAACGTGCCGGCGCGCCGGGTGTACGCCCGCTGCGGCTTCCAACCGGTCGGCACCCTGGCGACCGTCCTGTTCTGACGATGGACCGGCAACCGGCGACCGCGAGCGCAGTAACTCCACGCCGAGCGTGATGACGGCGGCGGCCAGGACCAGCGTGCCGTCGGACGTGCGGGCTAATGGCGGTAGGCGTCGGCCGATGTGCGCAGCGCTGAGACGCCGGCGGCCACGGCGGGGTGGGCGGCGGCGCCCTTCCGGTACGTGATGTGGGTTCTTCGCCGGATGGTCAGCGGGATGAGGCGGACGCCGTCGGGGGGTTGCGCGGCGGCGAGTTCGGGCACCAGCGCCACTCCCTGGCCGGCCGCGACCAGGGCCAGCACGGTTACGAAGTCGTCGGCGTGGTGACGGACCCGCGGAGCAAACCCGGCCGCTTGGCAGGTCTGGATCGCGACGGTGTGGCAGAGGGTGCCGGGACTGCCGACGATCCAGGCGGCATGTCGGGCAGCGCGGACCGGATCGGCGCCTGCGGCTCCATCATCAGCGGAGGGAAACGCGAGGTAGACCGTCTCGTCCAGCAGGGGCACCGCGTCCAGGGCGGGGTCCGGGTCGACGGGTGCGACGTCGTAGTCGTGCCCCAGCGCCAGATCGAGCCGCCGCTCCCGCAGGGCGTTGGGCACCGCCACCGGGTCGAGCTCGGTCACCATGAGGTCGAGGTGGGGGTGGTCGCGGCCCAGCGCGACGAGGGCGGCCGGAAGCAGCGTGCGCACCGCGGTGGGAAACGCGCCGATGCGCAGCGCGCCGGCCAGCCCGGTGCGGGCGGCGGTCACCGCGGCGGCGGCCCGTTCGAGGGATGCCAGGACCTCCTCGGCGTGCTGCACGAGGACGACCGCGGCGGGGGTGAGTGCGACCCGGCGGCCGGTACGGGTCAGCAGCGGCACGCCCGCCTCCCGTTCCAAAGCGGCCAGCTGTTGGGAAACCGCCGACGGGGTGTACGTGTGTGCCTGAGCCACGGCGGCGATCGTCCCGAGGCGGGCCAGGTCGCGCAGCAGGCGTAGTCGGCGAACGTCGAGCATCAGCTGAGCTTACGGTTCTGTTGAGGAAGCCGAACTGGACCTTCATGATCTGCTGGCGCAGGCTGGAGCCATGATGCTCACGGGCCTGTACGTACCGCTGATCACCCCGTTCGACTCCGCCGGCGAGGTCGCCCTCGACACGCTGGAAGCCCTCGCGCACCAGGTACTCGACGCTGGCGCAGCCGGCGTGGTCGCGCTCGGCACCACCGGAGAGCCGGCCACGCTGACCGCCACGGAACAGCGTGCGGTCGTCGGCGTTGCCGCTCGGGCATGCCGGGAGCGCTCCGCTGACCTGCTCGTCGGCGCCAACACGGAGGAGGCGCTGCGCGGCCTGCGGGACCGGCCCGAGGTGGTGGCCGCGCTGACGCTGGTGCCGCCGTTCGCGCGCCCGGGCGAGGCGGGCGTACTCGCCCACTTCGCCCACCTCGCCGCCGCCAGCCCCGTACCGCTGGTCGCCTACCACGTCCCGTACCGGACCGGGCAGCACCTGTCGGCGGACGCGCTGCGGCGGCTGGCGGAGGTGGCCAACGTGGTCGGCGTCAAGTACGCCGTGGGCGGCATCGACGCCGACACCATCGCGTTCCTCGCCGACCTACCGCCCGACTTCGCGGTCCTCGGCGGAGACGACGCGTTCGTCTCGCCGCTGCTCGCGCTCGGTGCACACGGCGGAATTCTGGCCTCGGCGCACATCGCCACGACCGACTTCGCCCACCTGGTCGATGCCTGGCGAACAGGCAATGTGGACCGCGCGCGCATCCTCGGCCACCGCCTCGCGGTCCTGTCCGCGGCGCTATTTGCCGAGCCCAATCCGTCGGTGGTCAAGGCGGTGCTGCATGCGCACGGTCGCATTCCCACCGCCGCGGTACGGCTGCCGTTGCTGGCCGCCGGACCGGACACCACTCGGGCCGCGCTGCGGTGCGCCGAGGGCCTGGTCAGCGCTGCGCTGTCATGACCGGGTGGCAGCCGCTGGTGCGCGACCTGGTCGTTCGCATCGAGCAGGACCTGCTGGCCGTGCTCGACGGGCTCGACCCCGCCCTGATCGATGCCGTGGCGATCGACGGGACGAACTCCATCGGGTGGTTGCTGTGGCATCTGACCCGCAGCCACGATCGCAACATCAGTGAGTTGCGGGGCCGCCAGCAGTTGTGGCTGACCCAAGGGTGGCATGCCCACTTCGGCCGCGCGGCGGACCCGCACGACACCGGCTATCGACACTCGCCGGCGGAGGCCGCCGACTTCCGCAGCCCGCGACCGGAGATCATCGCGAATTACCACCGCGCGGTGGTCGAGATGATCGACGACTATCTCGAGACCGCACCAGCGGGTGACCCCGACCGGCTGGCGAGCAGCCCCACCCTGGGTAACACCGTGCCGGTTCACCAGCGGCTCGTCGGCGTCCTCGTCGACGGTTTGCAGCACGTCGGTCAGGCAGCGCTGCTCTGCGGCATTTTGCGGAGTGGACAGTGCGCCTGAGGCGCTTCGGGCAGGCAACGCGAATGTGTCAGGGCGTGGCATCCCGCGCTCCCGTCGTTCGTCAGCTCGAGCGCTCGTCGGACTCCACGAGTCGGGCGAGGCTCGCCAGCGCCATCCGCGTACCCGCCTCGTTGTCGGCAGCGGGCACACCGTCGGGAATGCCCTCGTGTACGACGAGGACATCCGTGCCGCCATCGACATCGGTCAGCGTGGTCGTCATCGTCATCGTGCCCTGAAATGTGGGATCCGCGGTCTCGAACTCCAACACTTCGACCACCTGCTCGTTGGGTACGAGGTTGCGGAAGTGGCCGTGGTACGTGTCGGTGTGGGCCGCCGACTTGCCGCCGCCAACGGGTACGTCATAGGTGAGCGAGACGCGGAACGAGCCACCCTCGCGGGCATCGAACTCGTGCACGTAGCTGCTCATGCCGGCCGGCACCCGCCATCTCGCGATCGCGTCCGCGTCGAGAAGCGCCCGATAGACGGCCGGACGCGGAGCCCGTACGTGCTGAGCGACCTGCGTCGAATACATCTTGTGAACATACCGGCCGGTAATGCGGGTAGCGGCCGCGGGTGG
>DASVMV010000137.1:0-6563 GCA_036384155.1 Micromonosporaceae bacterium | reverse complement strand
AGCGCCATGCCGCGCAGGAGGTACGCGTCGAGCACCAGCGTGCTGGGGTGTGCCCGCTCGGCGAGCGCCCGGATGGCACCGAGCGTGAGGAGGAACAGTCGCAGCGACGGTTCCCGCTCGACCGGGGACAGCCGCTCGGCGGTCTCGGCGATCGCGCTCGCCGCCGTGTAGCGGGGGTAGTCATCGAGGAACCGCTTGCCGAACAGGTCGATGCCTTCGACCTGGCTGACGGTGTGCAGGGAGCTCCCCTGGTTGCCCTGCGGGTCGCCGGCGAGTTGGAGGTCGACGTGCCCGAACGGCTCGAGCCGGGCACCGAACCGGGACGTGGTGCGGCGTACGCCCCGCGCAACCGCCCGGACCCGGCCGTGCCGCCGGGTCAGCAGGGTGATGATCCGGTCGGACTCGCCGAGCTTCTGCACGCGCAGGACTACCGCGTCGTCGCGGTAGAGCTGGCGGCGATACCCGGGCACCGGCTCATTATCCCCGGCATCAGCGCAGCGAGCGGACGGCCAGTTCGGCACCGGCCAGGTTCGGCGCCAACGACGGAACGGGCGCTGGCCCGGTCGACGGCACGGTCACGGGCACCGGACCGGTCCGCTGGGCCGGAATGGACGGCCCGCGACTGCCACCGGGCATCAGGACGGGGCGCCGCCGCGCGGATACGTCTTCCACCCAGCCGAAGAGGGCAACGGCGACCATCACCAGCGCGAGCACCGCCGCGAGCCGGGTCGCGATCGCGCCCGTGTCGGGGCCGGCCAGGCCCACCGTCGCGGCGACCGTCGCGACCGCGATGACAGCTGGCATGTGCCACAGGTAGATGGTCAGCGCGCGCCGGTTGAGCACGGTAACCGCCCGGCTGAGGAGCGCGAACCGGTCGACCCACGCGGCCCGGGCGGGGGCGAGGCCGAGGAGCAGCAGCACGAAGCCGGCCGACCACAGTGCGTTGCCGAGCCGGATGTCGTTTATGTCGAAGCCCCGGGGTCCCGGATGGGTGAGGATCCAGGCGGCGCCGACACCGGCCAGGACCAGGGCCGTCGACACCAGAGCGGGACGAGGGACGCGACGCAGGAGCCCGTCGTGGTGCGCGAAGCCGAGCAGCCAGGCGCCGAAATAGAGCCCGAAGTCGTGCAGAACGTGGGCGGTAGGCCAGAGACCGGCCTCGGCACACACCAAGAGGAGGTACGGCGCCGCGAGGGTGGGCAGCGGCCAGCGGCGGAAGAGCCACAGCGCAACCGGCGAGACCAGGACGAACCACAGGTAGTCGCGCAGGTACCAGATCGTGCTCGTGGCCAGCGCACCCCAGTCGTTGGACGGGGGGTCGGTGAGCGGGGCGATCCAGAGCGCCAGCCGCCACGACACGGGAAGCCCGGTCAGCGCCATGGCCGGCACGACGATCGCCGCGAAGATCCACAACGCCGGCAGCAGCCGGCGGAGCCGGCGGCCGACCGCCCGTACGCCGGAACGGTCGAGCGAGGCCGCCATGAGCGACCCGGCCAGCGCGAACATCACCGCCATGGCCGGGAACACCAGAGTCAGGAATGCCCATCCGCTGGTGTGGTAGACGACGACCCGAACAATTGCCAGGAAGCGGAGCAGATCCAAGTACCTGTTTCGCATCAGCCTGCATCTATCCAGGAACCTGGTGCGCTCCAGGCTCAACGGCACGGTCGGTTTCCCCTACCCTGCTCTGGCCCGAGCAGAAACCCCAACCGGAGCCGGCGGAAAGGTGAACAAGCCCACAGCGAAGGGGGTTGGTGGCGCGCTCAGAACCCGAGCTTGCGCAGCTGCCTGGGGTCGCGCTGCCAGTCCTTCGCCACCCGCACGTGCAGGTCAAGGTAGACCCGGGTGCCCAGAAGCTCTTCGATCTCCCGGCGGGCCCGGGTGCCGACCGCCTTGAGCCGGGAAGCGCCGGCTCCGATGACGATCGCCTTCTGACTGGGCCGTTCCACGTACACGTCGGCATAGATCTTCATGAGGTCGCCCTCGGGGATCATCTCCTCGACCAGGACCGCGATCGAGTGCGGCAGCTCCTCCCGTACGCCCTCCAGCGCGGCCTCGCGGATCAGCTCCGCGACCATGACCTGCTCCGGGTCGTCGGTGAGCATGTCGTCCGGGTAGAGCTGGGGGGACGCCGGCAGGTAGCGGGTCATCGCGTCGACGAGGGTGTCCAGCTGGTGCCCGGTCACCGCGCTCACCGGCACCACTTCGGCGAAGTCACCGATCTGGCTCACGGCGAGCAGCTGCTCGGCCAACGTTCTGCGGTCGACCAGATCGGTTTTGGTCACGACGGCCAGGACCGTGGCCGTGAGCCCGGCCAGCTCGCCGGAGATGAACCGGTCGCCGCGCCCGACCGGCTCGTTGGCCGGGATGCACAGGCCGATCACGTCGACCTCGCTCCAGGTCTGCCGGACCAGGTCGTTGAGCCGCTCCCCGAGCAGCGTCCGCGGCCGGTGCAGGCCGGGCGTGTCGACCAGGACGAGCTGGGAGTCCGGCCGGTGCAGCACCGCCCGGATGACATGCCGGGTGGTCTGCGGCTTCGCCGACGTGATCGCGATCTTCTGGCCGACGATGGCGTTGGTCAGCGTCGATTTGCCGGCGTTGGGCCGCCCGACAAAGCAGGCGAACCCGGCCCGGTACGCAGCCGTGCCGCCGTCCGGCCTGCTCATTCCAGCACCGTGCCGAGGAGCGTGCCGTCCGGCGCGGCGACGTGGATCGGCGCCTCCGCGGCCAGGTCACGCACGGCGGCATGGCCGGCGCCGTCCAGGGTCGACGCTTCGGTCACCACCGCGGCTGCCTCCAGCCTGCTGGCTCCCGCGGCCACGGCCGACGCCACCGCAACCTGAAGCGCGGTCAGGCTCAGCGACGGCAGCGCCACGCTCGCCGCCGCGTATGTCCGACCGTCCTGGTCGCGCACGGCCGCCCCTTCGATCGCCGCCGTGCGGGCCCGGGCGCTGCGGGCCAGAAGCACGAGCTTGGCGTCTTCGGCGCCGAGGTCGGAGCTGTCCGGGGCGCCGCGGCCACCGGGAGTGGTGGACGACTCATGCATCGGCGGGCTGCCTCTCGTCAGACCGGTCCGGCTCGGTGGGCGGGCGCCCGGGGGTAGGCCCGCCGGGCCCCGGCTCCGGCTCCTCACCGGCGTCGACCCGGCGCACCAGCACCGTGTCGATCCGGTTCCGGCGGCCGGTTGTTCCTTCGGCGACCAGGCGCAGCCCGTCGATGTTCGCCGTCGCGCCCGGAATGGGCACCCGGCCCAACGCCTGGGCCAGCAGGCCACCGACCGTCTCCACCTCGTCGGTGGGCAGGTCCACGTCGAACATCTCGCCGAGGTCTTCGACGGGAAGCCGTGCGGTCACCCGTACCGTTCCATCGTCGAGGTGCTCGATGGGCGGCCGCTCGACGTCGTACTCGTCGGTGATCTCTCCGACGATCTCCTCGAGGATGTCTTCGATGGTGACCAGGCCGCCGGTGCCGCCGTACTCGTCGACCACGATCACCAGGTGGGTCCGGGCGGCCTGCATCTCCGACAACAGGTCGTCGACCGGCTTGGACTCCGGGACGAACGTCGCCGGACGCATCAGTTGCGCCACCGGCAGCGTCTCCGCGCGCGGGTCGCCGCCCTGGGTACGCCGGATCACGTCCTTGAGGTACAGCACGCCGAGCACGTCGTCAACGCTCTCGCCGATCACCGGGATACGGGAAAAGCCCGAGCGCAGGAAGAGGGCGAGGGCCTGCGGCAAGGTCTTGGGCCCCTCGATCCACACCATCTCGGTGCGCGGCACCATCACCTCGCGGGCGATGGTGTCGCCCAGGGCGAAGACGGAATGGATCATCTGCCGCTCGCCGTGCTCGACCACGCCCCGCTGCTCGGCCAGGTCGACCAGCTCGCGCAGCTCCACCTGGGTCGCGAACGGACCTTCCCGGAAGCCCCGGCCCGGGGTCACCGCGTTGCCGATCAGGATGAGCAGCGACGCGAGCGGGTTGAGCACCCGGCCGAACCACCGCACGACCGGCGCGGCCGCCTGACCCACCGCATAGGCATGCAGGCGCCCGATGGTGCGCGGGCCGACGCCGACCACGACGAAGCTGACCACGGTCATGGCACCGGCCGTGACCAGCGCAGCAGTCCAGCCGGCGCCGAACGTGTCGACCGTGACCAGGGCGACCAGGACCGTCGCGGTCAGCTCGCAGAGCAGGCGAAGGAGCAGGAGCAGGTTCAGATGACGTACGACATCGGTGGCGACGGCGTGCAGCGTGCGCGCTCCGCGGACGCCCTCGCGCGCGAGCTCGGCGGCGCGGGCCGGCGAGACGGCGGCCAACGCGGCCTCCGTCATGGCGATGACGCCGGCCAGCACGACCAGACCCGCCGCGAACAGCAGCAGCTGCAGATCGGGAAGCTCGGCCGCGGCGCCGGCGGCCAGCGGATGGACGGCCACCAGCTGGCCCGCGCCGCCCGCCAGCTGTCCAGCAGCCGGGCCTGCAGCGCGAACATCTCGCGCTCCTCCTCCGGCTCGGCATGGTCGTAGCCGAGCAGGTGCAGCACGCCGTGCACGGTGAGCAGGTGCAGTTCGTCAGCGGCCGAATGGTTGGCTGCGACCGCCTGCCGGGCGGCCACTTCGGGGCAGAGCACGATGTCGCCGAGCAGTGCCGGCTCGCTGGTGCTCACCTCGCCCGGGCCGTGGTCGACGCTCCCCTCGTCCATGGGGAAAGCGAGGACGTCGGTAGGTCCCTCGCCGCCCATCCAGCGGTGGTTGAGCTCGGTCATGTAGCCGACGTCGACCAGCAGGATGGACAGCTCGGCCAGCGGGTTGACACCCATCTCGTCGAGGGTGTGGCGGGCTACGGCGAGCACCGCGTCCGTGTCAACCTCGACGTTCGACTCATTTGCGATCTCGATGGACAAACTCGGCTCCCTGCCGGTCTAGCGGCGCCGGCCGGCGCGGCCGCCCTGCCGACCCGGCACGGCGTGCACCGCCTGCTTCTGGTCGGCGATCAGCTCGGCGTCGTAGCGGGCGTACGCGTCGACGATCTCGCTGACCAGCCGGTGCCGTACGACATCGGAGCTGGACAGCTGTGCGAAGTGCACGTCGTCGACTCCGCTCAGGATGTCACGTACTACCCGCAGGCCGCTGGTCGTGCCGCCGGGAAGGTCCACCTGGGTGACGTCTCCGGTGACCACGATCCGGGAGCCGAAGCCCAGCCGGGTGAGGAACATCTTCATCTGCTCGGGCGTGGTGTTCTGCGCCTCGTCGAGGATGATGAAGGCGTCGTTCAGCGTCCGGCCGCGCATGTACGCCAGCGGCGCCACCTCGATCGTGCCGGCCTGCATCAGCCGCGGGATCGACTCGGGGTCCAGCATGTCGTGCAACGCGTCGTAGAGCGGCCGCAGGTACGGGTCGATCTTCTCGTACAGGGTGCCGGGCAGGAAGCCCAGCCGCTCCCCCGCCTCGACCGCCGGCCGGGTCAGAATGATCCGGTTGACCTGCTTGGCCTGCAGCGCCTGCACCGCCTTGGCCATGGCCAGGTAGGTCTTTCCGGTGCCGGCGGGGCCGATGCCGAAGACGATCGTGTGTGCGTCGATCGCGTCGACGTACTTCTTCTGACCCAGGGTCTTGGGACGAATCGTGCGTCCGCGCCGGGACAGGATGTTCATGGTCAGCACATCGGCCGGCCGCTCGGTGGTGCCCTGCTCGAGCATCCCGACGGTACGCCGGACAGCGTCGGTGGTCAGTGTCTCACCTTTCTCGATCAACTCGATCAGCTCGGCGAACAGCCGCTCGGCCAGCGCGTTGTCGGCCGGTGCACCGCTGATCGTGATCTCGTTACCGCGTACGTGAACGTCGCTGGCGACCGACCGCTCCACCAGACGGAGGATCTCGTCTCCCGCGCCCAGCAGGTTGACCATGATCTGGGAGTCGGGGACCGTGATCTTGGTCTGTACCCGGGTCTGCCCAGGAATCGGGGTACCGGTCATAGATCGGGCCTACCGGCCCAACGCCACCTGCTCTCGGTCTCGGTGCCGCGCCGGGTGGCGCGACGTGCGGACGGTCTCACCATCGTATCGGCTCAACGCCGCCGGCACTGGATCCATTTCCGCCGGTTACGGCTCCCCGGGCGGCATCCGGCCGAAGGTCTCCTGGGTACGGCTGAAGCGGTAGGTGGCCCAGTGCATGATCACCACCGCCCCGCTGGCATCGCGGGTGAGCCGCAGCAACTCACCCGTCTCCCGGCCGGACACCGTGCGCATGATGTCCGGCTGTCCGGGCAGCGGGGTGAACACCGCGGGCGGCTTGTCGGCGGGGTCGTCCACGGCCCGCGCCCGCAGGGCGCCGTTCCGCCAGAAGAACACGTATTCGAACCCCTCGCCCCACCACCGGCCGAGCACGCTGCGGTAGGGCGCCGCGGCCGGCTCGCCGGGCTGCCACGGCGCGAGGTCCGCGGGGTCGTCCTGGGCGGCCGCCGCGAGCAGCCGGTGCGGCAACTCGAACACGTCGGCGGCGGTACCGGACGACCCGAGCGCGGCACACCCCATGGCGGCCGGCGTACCGGCGCCGCCGCGCCGGCCG
>DASVMV010000136.1:0-1772 GCA_036384155.1 Micromonosporaceae bacterium | reverse complement strand
CCGTCATGATCCCGCCGGCCGTCCCCAGGGCGGCAATCAGCACCAGCGGCAACCGGCGCCGCGCCCCTGCCGTGCGCAGGGCCGGCCCGATCAGCCCAGCGGCGCCGATGGCCGTCAGCGCGACGCCCAGCACCACGGCGGGGGGCGACCGCAAGGTCGAGAAAGCCCTGCCGGGCATAAGCCGGTCCGGCAGCCCCGGACAGACCCACCAGGAGGCCGACCATCAGGGACCAGGACCAGGCTGTGACCCGACGGCCGCCGGCGACCGAGATGCGCCACCCGGCGACCCCGGTGACGAGCAACCCGACGAGGACCGCCAGCACGGTTTCCGGGGCAATGACCGGGAACTCGCCGTACAGCGGCGTCGCCGGGCTCTCGAAGCCGTGTTCGGAGGTGCCGAACCCGACCCGCTCCCACCGGCCCGAGGTGTCGCGGACCGCGAACCCGTCGGGCCCGTTGGCCACGACGACCAGGTGACCCTGACGGGCCACCGGAAGCACGGCGACCGCCTGCGCGGACACGCGGGCGACGACATCACCGGGTTCGAGGACGCGCTGCTGCCGGGCGAGGTATGCCCGCCGGCCGTCGGGCACCTGCCAGCTCGTCGACCAGGTGGCGCCGCCGTCGGCGCTCTCCAGCACCCGGAGGTGGTCCGGCACGATGCGGTAACAGCGGGCCGGGTCGTCCGGCACGCAGCGCTGCCGGGCCGTGTCGTTCCGACCAGGGAGTTCCTTCTCGAACGCCGACTGTTCGGCCGGAGTCATCAAGCGCCAGACCCGTCCGTCGCGGCTGAGCCGCCACACTTCCGGCTGGCGATCCCGGTCGAAGGCGTTCGCCTCCCCCGCGACGATGATTCCTCGCCAGGTGCCCACCGCGACCGCTTCCGGCGAGTAGGGAGCGGTGGTGGCGGCGACCGCGAGGGCGGCAACGGGCAGCACCACGAGGACTCCGAGTCTGCGTACCGCGGCAGTGGACGGCGGACGCCGCCGGGCCCTGGTCCATGCCCAGGCGGCCAGTCCAACCGCGGGCAGCGTGACGAGGTCGGTGCGATCGGCCAGAACCACCGACGGACCGGAGATCACGCTCCACGCGGCGGATGCCACCTGCGCACCGGCCGAACTCGCCTTCACGGCGGCGAAGCATGCCGCGGTCAGCACCAGGGCGGCACGTGCGGCCAGCACCGGCGAGCGCCGGGGTACCACCGGCATCAGTGCGAGGGCGAGCAGCGGCGGTGCGACCACAAGCCCAGCCAGATCGCTGAGCTTGCCGGTCACCAGACCGGAATAGTGGGCCTTGAGCACGTGGTCGTTCACGACCAGCACGACGATCCCGAGCAATGTCACCGGGTGGATCAGCCACCCGACCAGCGATGCCGCCCCCTGACCGTCGGATTCGCCAGCGTCCATGTCTCGACTCTGGCCGAGGTGTGTTACGCCCAGTGTCGAGCCGGCGTCAGCTCAACGCTCCGTCGGCCGTCGCGCGATCAGGCCTTCCTGTTGCGCGCGGCACAGCCCGAAGTCGATCGGCGGGTCCGGATTGCGCGCCGGCCCGTCTACCGCCCCGGCGGCCGAATGCCCCTTCCCCGGCTCCTGCAGGACCTCGAGGTGCCGCAGGTGCTCGGCCTGCCGCCGCGGTTCCACGCGACCATTGCACCTAGGCTGAGATGACGTCAGGCCGGTTGACCGGTTTGGGACCTCCGTCCGGTTGGCTCGGGCCCGCGATCCGGCGGCTGCTATGCGTGGTGTCCGGTTTGTCGCCGCCTTGGGGCCGGG
>DASVMV010000135.1:0-3396 GCA_036384155.1 Micromonosporaceae bacterium | reverse complement strand
CGCGTTGATCATCAGGGCGCCGAGCTTGATGATGCCGCGCTGCTCGTACTCGGCGCCGACCATGTAGCCGGTCGTGTTCTGCAGGAAGACCAACGGAGTGTCGGCGGCGTTGGCGAGCTGGATGAAATGCGCGGCCTTCTGCGCCTCCTCGCTGAACAGCACGCCCCGGGCGTTGGCCAGTACCCCGACCGGCCAGCCGTGCAGCTCGCCCCACCCGGTCGCCAACGCGCTGCCGTACGCCGGCTTGAATTCGTCGAACTCGCTGCCGTCGAGCACCCGGGCCAGCACCTCGCGGGGGTCGAACGGCACCTTGAGGTCCGAACTGGCGACACCGAGCAGCTCGTCCGGGTCGTACTTCGGCGGGGCCGGGAACGGGTTGCGCGCCGCCGGGCCCTGCTTGCGCCAGTTCAGCCGCCGTACGCACTGCCGGGCCAACCGCAGCCCGTCCGGCTCGTCCTCGGCCAGGAGATCGGCCAGGCCGGACCTCGTCGCGTGCATCGCCGCCCCGCCCAGCGACTCGTCGTCGGCGTCCTCACCGGTGGCCATCTTCACCAGCGGCGGCCCGGCCAGGTAGACCTGGGACCGGCCGCGGACCATGATCGTGTAGTCGGACATGCCCGGCACGTACGCCCCGCCGGCCGTGGCATTGCCGAAGACGACGCTGATCGTCGGGATCCGCGCGGCGGACAGGCGGGTCAGGTCGCGGAAGAGCCGGCCGCCGGGAATGAAGATCTCCGCCTGGGTGGGCAGGTCGGCGCCGGCCGACTCGACCAGGTTGATCATCGGTAGCCGGTTGGTCAGCGCGATCTCGCCGGCCCGCTGCGTCTTCTTCAGCGACCACGGGTTGACCGCGCCGCCCCGCACCGTGGGGTCGTTCGCGATGACCAGGCACTCCACGCCCTCGACCACGCCGATCCCGGTCACCACGCTCGCCCCGACCGGAAAGTCGGTGCCGAACGCGGCGACCGGGGACAGTTCCAGGAACGGGCTGTCCGGATCGACCAGCAGCTCGATCCGCTCCCGCGGAAGCAGCTTGCCGCGGGCGTGGTGCCGAGCCACGTACTTCTCCCCGCCGCCGGCCCGCGCCTGGTCCAGCGCCGCCGCCAACTCGGCCAACCGCTCCAGCATGGCCGCCCGGTTGGCCGCGAACCCCGCGGAGGCCGGATCGATCGCGGTGCCCAGTACGGTCACAGCGCTCCCTGGTCGCTCGCTCGCGCGGCGCTGTTCGCGACGTCTTCCCTCTTGCCTGGCTCGCTCGCTCGCGCGGCGCTGTTCGCGACGTCTTCCCTCGTCGCTTCGCTCCTCAGTCCAGACGCCGCCGCGCCAGCTCGCTTCCTCGCGGCCGTCGCTTCGCTCCTCAGTCCAGACGCCGCCGCGCCAGCTCGCTCGCTCACAGTCCCAGCCCCTTCGCGATGATCTCGTTCATGATCTCGGTGGTTCCGCCGCCGATGCCGAGGATCCGGGCGTCCCGGTAGTGCCGCTCCACCTCGGCGTCGCGCAGGTAGCCGTACCCCCCGTGCAGTTGGAGCGCCTGGTCGACCACCCAGGCACAGGCCGCGACCGCGGCGTTCTTGGCCATCGCCACCTCGGTCACCACCGGCTGACCGGCGGCGACCCGGCCGGCGACGTGGTGTACGTACGTGCGGGCGGCCTCGGTGCGGGTGGCCATCTCGGCGAGCCGGTGCCGGACGAGTTGGCGGCTGGCCAGCGTCCGCCCGAAGGTCTTCCGGTCCCGACACCAGTCGATGGTCAGCTCGATGCAGCGCTGGGCGGTGGCGTACGCCTGCGTGGCCAGTGAGAGCCGTTCGGTGGCGAAGTGCTGCACGATGGCGAGGAACGCCGCGTTCTCCGGCCCGATCCGGTTGCGCGCCGGCACCCGTACGTCGACGAAGGACAGCTCGGCGGTGTCCGAGCAGTGCCAGCCCAGCTTGTCCAGACGGCGACCCACGGTGAATCCCGCCGTCGCCTTGTCGATCACCAGCAGGGACAGCGCCCCGCCGCCGGGATGACCGGTGCAGACCGCGGTCGTCACGAAGTCGGCCCGCACGCCGCTGGTGATGTACGTCTTCGACCCGTTCACCACGTACGCGTCGCCGTCCCGCCGGGCGGTCGTACGAATCGCGACGACGTCGGAGCCGCCATCCGGCTCGGTGATTGCCAGTGCGCCGATCGTCGTCCCGGCCAGGGTGGGGCGGACGTACCGGTCGATCAGGTCGTCGTTGCCTGAGGCGATGATGTGCGGCAGCGCGATGCCGTGCGTGAAGAGCGCGGCCACCAGGCCGGACGAGCCGCCCGACCGGATGATCTCCTCGGTCACCACGATCGAGTCGAGCAGGTCGCCACCGCTACCGCCGACCGACTCGGGAAAGCCGATGCCCAGTAGACCGACCTTGGCGGCGGTGGCGTGCAGCTCGCGGGGGACCTCACCCGCCCGCTCCCAGTCGGCCAGGTGCGGCAGCACCTCGCGCTTGACGAACGAGCGGGTCAACTCCCGCAGTTGCCGGCGCTCGGGGGTGTCCACGATGCTCACAGCAGCTCCTCCGGCACGTCGACCATCCGCGAGCGCAGCACCTCGCCAAGTGCCTTGGCCTGCGGGTCGAACCGGGTTGACGCGGCCACCCCCTGGCCCAGCAGCCCGCGGATCACAAAGTTGAGCGCGCGTACGTTCGGCAGCTCGTACCGCTCGACCGTCAAGCCGGACGTCTCCGGCAGCAGCTGGCGCAGCCGCTCGGTACCGAGCCAGCCGCGCAGCCAGTCGTACGCCCGATCGGTGCGGGCCCACACGCCGAGGTTCGCGTCCCCGCCCTTGTCGCCGGACCGGGCCCCGACCAACTCACCGAGCGGCATCCGCCGGGTCGGGTGCCTGGCCGGGCCGGCCGCCGCCAGTCGCTGTTCCGGTGGCCGTTCCGGGTCGGCTCCTCCCGCCGGGGGTGGGATGGCGACCCGCTCGCCAGAGGGGAGCACGGCCACGTGTTCGACCGACTCCTGCGGCACGAACTCCGCGGTGAAGACCCCGTACGGGGTGGCGTCACCGGGCGGCGTGGTGAGCGTGCAGCCGGGGTAGGAGGCCAGCGCCAGTTCCACCGCAGCCGCCGAGAACGCCCGCCCGGCCCGTCTGGGGTCGCGGTCCCGCAGGTGTACGTGCAGCAGCGCGCTCGCCGTCTCGGTGTCGGTCGCGTCGGCGTGGTCGGTACGGGCGAGCACGACCTCCAGCCCGTCCTTGCCGATGGACTCCTCCAGTTGGCCGCGGACCAGCGCCGCCTTGGCTTCGATGTCGAGTCCGCACAGGACGAACGTCATCAAGTTGCGGAACCCAGCGATGGTGTTGACGCCCACCTTGAGCGTCTCCGGCGGCGGAGCACCGCAGGCGCCGCCGACGCGCACCCGGTCCGGTCC
>DASVMV010000134.1:0-2323 GCA_036384155.1 Micromonosporaceae bacterium | reverse complement strand
ATCGCGTTGCCGCACCGCTCGTACCAGCCGTAGCTGCCGACTTCGAGCCGCTCCAGCGCCCGCTCCACCTGCATGATCCGCTCAAGGATACTGTTCGCGAGAGAGATCTCCTGCTCGCGCTCGAACGTCTTGGTGCCGGTGTCGGCCTGGTCGTCGCCCGCCGAGTCGGTCAGCCGGTCGCGCTGCAGCTCGCTGATCTCGCTGAGCGTCTGGTCGTACTCGGCCCGTAGCTCGTCGCGCCGGGCCCCAAGTGCCGCGCGGATCTTCTCCGTCTCGGCGGCGGTGCGGGTGCCCTTGGCCGCCGGCTTGCGGGCGGTGGACTTGGTGTCGGCTGACTTCGCCATCGTCGCTCCCTTGGCCGCAGTGCCCGCGGCGGTTGATGATGCAGGTACGGATTTGCGGGCAGACTGGCGGTTGCCGCCGTTGGACGGCACTGCGGCCGGGTCGGCCCGCGGTGTGTCGTCGCGACCACTGCCGGCCGACTTCTTGCGCGCAGATACGGATCCGGCCTGCTTTCCGGCCCGTCCAACGCGCGCGTCCCCGGCGCCGGCCTCGTTCACCGCCTTCGACCGCTCGGCCATGGCGTCCCCCATTGCAAAAACGGCGCGCGGCGGACGCCGCGCACTCCGGAGGTTGGCAAGGATACGGAACGTACAGACGTCCGACAACATGCCGCGCTGTTCTGTCCGGTTTTCACCCCGAAGATGCTTCAAATCGGGGCAAAAGCGAACGTTAGCAGACTATCCGCTCCGATCGTCGCCGTACTCGTTGAACCAGCGGGCCAGCCGGCCACGCCGGCTCACGGCGCGCAGCCGGCGCTCGGCGACGTCCCGAACCTGCGCGGTGGCGACGATCAATAGGCTGTCCCCCTCCCGGAGCCGGGTGTCGGGGCCAGGCACGAAACCCACGCCGTCCCGCAGCACCAGCGTCACCGACGCGCCCACCGGCAGCCGGAGTTCGTCCAGGTGTACCCCGGCCAGCCGGGAGCCGGGTGGCACCTCGAGTTGCAGCAGGTCGGCCCGCATCCGCTCCAGCGGTGCCGTCTCCACCCGCAGCTCGGCCGCCTCCGCTGGGGCGGTCACCCCGAGCCGCCGGGCCACCGGAGCCAGCGTGCTGGCCTGGACGAGGGTGAAGATCACCACAAGGACGAAGACGACGTCGAAGAGCCGCGTGGCGCCGGGCACCCGCTCGGACAGGGGAATGGTGGCCAGGACGATGGGAACGGCTCCGCGCAGTCCCGCCCACGACAGGAAAGTCTGATCCCGGGTCCGGAGGCGGAACGGCGTCGCGGACAGGGCGACCGCCAGTGGCCGGGCGAGGATCACCAGGGCCAGACCCGCAACCACCGCCGGCAGCACCGCGCTGGGCAACCGGCTCGGTGAAGCCAGCAGGCCCAGCAGGACGAAGAGCCCGATCTGCGCGAGCCACGCCAGCCCGTCGGCGAACCCCAGGATGGCCTGGCGGTGCGGTAGCCGTCCGTTGCCGAGAACCACCGCGGAGACGTACACGGCCAGAAAGCCGGATGCGTGCAGCACCGCACCGGCGGCGTACGCGAGCACGGTCAGACCGACTGCGGCGATGGGATACAAGCCAGCGGACGGCAGCGCCGCGTGGCGCAGTGTCCACCGGCCAGCCATCCCCACCGCGAATCCGACCACCGCGCCGGCGATCAGCTCGTAGCTGACCACCGCCACCTCATACCACCACGGATGGGCGCCGAGGCCGCCGGTGGAGAGAAGGACGACGAGGAGGACGGCTGGGGCGTCGTTCATGCCGGACTCGGCCTCGAGGATGCCCACCAGCCGGGGCGGCAGGCGCAACTGCCGCAGCGTCGCGAACACCGCGGCGGCGTCGGTGGAGGAGAGTACGGCCCCGTACAGCAGCGCAAGCTGCCAGTCGAGGCCGAGAAGCAGGTGCAGGGCCACACCGACGACGCCGACGCTGACCACCACCCCGGCGGTGGACAACGTCGCCGCGACGCCCAGCACCGGACGCAAGGTGCTCCAACGCGCGGACAGGCCGCCCTCGGCGATGATCAGAATCAGGGCGCAGAAGCCGAGGCTGCGGGTGAGCTCGGCATTGTTGAAGTGGATCCCGAGCCCTGACTCCCCGATCGCTACGCCGAGCGCGAGATAGACCAGAAGGCTGGGCAGACCGAGCCGGGTCGACCACCGTACGGCGGCCACCGCCACCAGAAGCACCGCCGCGCCCAGCAGGAGAGAGAGGTCGAGGCCCGCGCTCATCGGCGGCGATCGCCCTGCCCGGCCGGCCCAGCGGAGGTCCGGTCGGCACCGCCCGACTCGGGACCGCCCGGCCCGGGACC
>DASVMV010000133.1:0-3250 GCA_036384155.1 Micromonosporaceae bacterium | reverse complement strand
AGCGGCTCTACCGGGACGCCCGCTGCGGCTCCCTGCACCCGCCGACCTCGGATGTCTGCGCCGACTGGCTCGGCATCGCCGCGCTGGGCGGCGACCCGGACCGCGACGGATCGACTCCCCGGTGGTGAGGGCGGGCAGCGGGCCGGCCGGCGCCGAGGTCGGGAACGGAGGCTCAGCATGGTGACCATGGCGCCCGTGATCACCGGGCTCGGTGTGGCCCTGCCACCGGCGAGCCGCCAGGACGACCTGTGGGACGGCTTCTTCGCCGGTCACTTCTCCGGGCCCACCCGGGCGCTCGCCCAGCGGATCTTCGCCAACTCCGGGGTCACCACCCGCCAGGCGGCAGTCAACCCGCTGGTGGAGGACGTGTCGAACTGGCCGACCGAACGGCGCATGCGCCGCTATCTCGGCGAGGCGATGCCGCTGGGCAAGGAGGCGGTGGGTCGGGCGCTGACCGACGCCGGCCTGGGCGCCGGCGACATCGGCCTGTTCGCCGTCTGCTCCTGCACCGGGTACGTCACCCCCGGCCTGGATATCCTCCTGGCCCGGGACATGGGCATGGCCCCCGACACACAGCGGCTTTTCGTGGGTCATATGGGCTGTTACGCGGCACTACCGGGGCTGGGCGCGGTGGGCGATTTCGTCGTGGCGCGCGGCCGCCCCGCGCTGCTGCTGTGTGCCGAGCTGACCAGCCTGCACATCCAGCCGGCGGCCAACCGGGCCGACACGCAGCAGATCGTCGCGCATGCGCTCTTCTCGGACGCGGCCGTCGCCACGGTGGTGGCTCCGCGCCCAGCGGCCACGGGCGGGTACGGCGTCCGCGAGGTGACCTCGGTGACCGACACCTCCACCGCCGACCACATGACCTGGGAGGTGACCGACTTCGGCTTTCAGATGGGACTGTCGCCGCGGGTACCGCAGGTGCTCTCGCTGCACGTCCGGAAGCTGGTTGACGACCTGCTGGCGCGGCACGGGCTGGTGCGGTCGCAGATCGACGGCTGGGCCGTACACCCGGGTGGGCCGCGAATTCTCAACGTGGTCGAGCGCGAACTGGACCTGCCGCCCGACGCTCTGGCGGACTCGCGCGCGACGCTGGCCGCGCACGGCAACTGCTCGTCCCCCACCGTTCTGCTGATCCTCGAGCGCATCCGCCGGCGGCCGGAGCCGCCCCGGCACGTGGTGACGCTCGCGTTCGGCCCCGGACTGACGTTGTACGCGGCGTTGCTGGAGCGATCGGCGTAGCGCCGGCAGGGAGCGTCAGCGGTCGGCGAGCGCTTCCAGGTCGGCCCGGTAGTCCTCGGGCTTGTCCAGGCTCGGCAGCACTCGGACGATCTGCCCCGACCGGGTGACCAGCAGTGCCGCAGCTTGCCCGGACGGCGGCCCGGACGGCAGGAGGCCACGCAGCCCGCTCGCCGGGTCGGCGAGGGCGCGTACAGACGGCGCGGGGGCGGGCTGCGGCGCCGTACGTCCGCTGGTGACGGCAGCGACGGTGACCGGCGCCGGCGCGGTCGCGGCCACCGAGGCGATCTGGTCGGTGCAGGTGCAGTCGTCAACCACGATGATCACCGCGGGCAGCAGGCTGCGCAGCGGCACGGCCCGGCCCTTCTCGTCGACGAGCTCGAGCGCCGGCAGTAACCGGCCGACGGCGCTGTTGCCGACCGCCGGCCGCTGGTTGGTCGGTTGGCGCTGCGGGTTCTGCGGGTCCTGCCAACTGACGGCGAAGAGGCTGGCCAACGTGGTGAGCACCGCGACGAGCATCAGGACCACCGCGGGTCGCGCCGCGGCAAGCCCGGAGGGGCGAGCGCCGCGGTGAAAGCGCTGGCCGGCGGGATACCGTTGCGGCGGCACCCGGAACCCCGCGGCGTTTCCGTATACCAGGCGCAACTCGCGTCGTACCGCCTCGGCCTCGGCCGCCAGCTCGGCCGGATCGTCCGGGATGACGATCGGGCCCCACTCTGGGGGCAGCCCGGGTACGGGTTCCGGGGCGCGACCCTCGGGCCACCCGTCGCCGCCCAGCCCGTTCATCACACCGTCCTGCCTTGCTCCCCGCTTAGTCGATCGGGTACCGCCCAGACTGCTCCCGACCACGAGGAATAGCCAGGGGGTGGCCCGTTCGTCAAGAAGGAGATACGATAGAAGGGCCGTTACGCCCTACATCCGACTTTTCCGACTTGTCCGCTCGCGCTGGTGACAAGGCGATCACTGAGCGTGGCGGAATCACCGGATCGGCCGCATGTCAAGCCTGAGAAAGACCTGTCACAGGGCCTCTGAGCTGCGCTAACGGTCAGGACCAGAATGGGACATCGGTGCCTGAGCGTGTTACCCTAGACACAGCGAAAGGGGCTTCGAACCTATGGTTTTCAGTGTCGGCGAGACCGTTGTTTACCCCCACCACGGGGCCGCACTCATCGAGGCAATCGAGACTCGGATCGTCAAGGGCGAGGAGAAGCAGTACCTCGTCCTCAGGGTCGCCCAGGGTGACCTGACCGTCCGGGTGCCCGCCGAGAACGCCGAAATCGTCGGCGTACGCGAGGTGGTCGGCGAGGAAGGACTGGGCAAGGTTTTCGATGTTTTGCGCGCTCCCCACACGGAGGAGCCGACCAACTGGTCGCGGCGCTACAAGGCGAACCTGGAGAAGCTGGCGTCCGGCAACCCGCTGAAGGTGGCCGAGGTCGTCCGTGATCTGTGGCGTCGCGAGCGGGAGCGGGGCCTGTCCGCAGGCGAGAAGCGGATGCTGGCCAAGGCCCGCGACATCCTCGTCGGTGAGGTGGCCCTCGCCGAGAAGAGCACCAAGGACGAGGCCGAAATGCTCCTCGACAAGGTGCTCACCGAGGCATAGGGGTCCCCAGCGTCCCGATCCACAAACCCGAGGACCGCGACGTGACTGCGCAGCTCAATCCGCGCGGTGACGTCGCGGTCCTCGTTCCTGCTGCCGGTGCCGGCGTACGCCTGGGGGCCGGCGGGCCCAAGGCGCTCCGCCTGCTCGGCGGTGAGCCGCTGCTCGTACACGCGGTACGCCGGGTGGCCGAGGCCTCGTCCGTCCACTCGATCGTGGTCGCCGCCCCACCGGCCGACACGGCCGCCGTGCGGGCGCTGCTCGCTCCGGTCGCGCCGGTGACCGTCGTGCCCGGCGGAGCCAGCCGCCAGGAATCCGTGGCCGCCGCGCTGGCCGGCGTGCCGCCCGGTCCCGACATCGTGCTGGTCCACGACGCGGCCCGCGCGCTGGCGCCGCCCGACCTGGTCGAGTCGG
>DASVMV010000132.1:0-13618 GCA_036384155.1 Micromonosporaceae bacterium | reverse complement strand
CCGGGCAACGACCCACACCGTGAGCCGTCGCAGGTGCCGCCGCCCAAGGAGCGGGGCCGGGTGTGGGTGGAGCGGGACGGCGAGATGGTGCCCCTCGATCCGGAGGAATGACTCCGCCGGGCCGGACCACCTCGCCGCCCGACGTCGGGCGCTACCCGGCTAGGCGGCTCGCCGCCGCCCCGGCCACCGTCCGCGCGTACTGCTCGTCGCGGTCGGGCGAGAAGCTGACGGTGGCCACCAGGTCGCCGACCCGCACTACGGCGATCAGCGTCGGCGGCTCGGGGCCGATCGTCTTGCCGTCCCCGTACGACCACGGCTGCGACCGGACCAGCAGCGACTCGTCACCGGCGAAATCGTGGTCCAGGATCGTCAGCCGGATTGGAACAGGACCGCCCGGGGTACTCGGCGGCGGCGACCCACCTGGGCAGGTCGCCAGCACCTGGCGGACATCGTCGAGCGCCCGCGGGCCCCAGCCCGGCCGGTACCGGTGCACGTGCTCGAAGACGTACGGCGTCGTTTGGCCGATCCCCCAGCCGTCGCTCTGGACGGCGACCTGCTGGCGGAGTGAGGGGTAGTCCGCGGTGCGGTACGCCGGGCAGTCTGGGGACAGGTCCCATGCCCAGCGGTCGCCGCCCTCGAACGGCTCGTGCGGTGGCCGCCGCTGCCACGTACCCGGTCCGAAATCCGCCGCCCGCAGCATCAGGGCACGCAGATCGCTCGATGCGGGTGCGGTTGGGGACGCCGATGAAGGCGGCGCGGTCGGGGTCGCCGATGGAGCCGGCCGGGTGGGGCTCGGCGGAGCGGTCGACTGGGTGGAGCCCGGCGTCGGCGGCGGAAGAACCGGCCCGAAGTTCACGGCCCAGCCGGCCCCGGCCCCGGCCACCGCCACCACGGCGAGCCCAGCGGCGAGCACCTGGTGCTGCGTCCGCTGCCGCCCGCGGCGGCGGATCGCCTCCGGGAAGGCGAACGGCGCCGGCGGCCGCTGACCGCGTAGGCGCTCGAACATGCTGTCGAGTTCGTCAGACATTGGTTTCCTCCGAGGTTTCCTCTGAAGGCGCCACAGCGAGCAGGTTGGCCAGCGCCCGGCGACCCCGGGACAGGCGTGCCTTGACGGTGCCGACCGGCACGCCGGTCTCCCGCGCGATCTCGGCGACGGGCAGTCCGATCAGGTGGTGCAATACGATCGCCGTCCGCTGCGGCATCGGCAACTGGCCGAGAGCGCCGATCAGCGCCACGGCATCGGCATTCGGCCCGGGCAGGTCGGGAGGCGGCCCGGCCCGGTGGTAGGCCCGCAGCGCCGAACGCGCCCGCCGCCAGCGGCTGACCGCGACCCGGCGGGCGACCGTACGCACCCAGGCCTCCGGATCGGCGTACTCGCCGACGGCCGACCACCGTTGCCAGGCCCGCGCGTACGCCTCGTGCACCGCGTCCTGCGCCTCGGCGGCATTGCCCGTGAGCGCGTAGAGGCAGTCGAAAAGCCGCTGCCTACTGGCCCGGTAGAACGCGTCGAAGCTCTCGCTGCCTGCCATCGCCCCTCCCCCCGGCCGTCATGTTCGTCCTCCTAGTCACGCCGCACCGGGGCCGGCGGTTGCCTGCGCCGCGTGGTGGCCATCGTCACGACGACGAGACCGGCCAGCAGGATAGCGGTGACGGGCACCGGTGCCGGGGTGAACGTACGCCGAGGCGAACCAGGTGAAGTTCATCCACGCCTTTGCCCGACCTGGGCGTAGCCGCACTCACGCCGTTGCGGCACACTGATCAACGGCCATCGCTGGCGCATCCGGCGACGGGTGCGCGTGTCGAGGAGCTGGTAATGCTGGACCGATTGGCCCCGAGCCGTGGCGAGGCTGCGCCGCCCGGCACCCGGTCGATACCCGAGTTCGCCCGCGGACCGGTCTTCGCTGCGATGGCGACGCTCGCGGTGCTGCTCACCGCCTTCAGCGGCCCGTACGGCTTCCACCGCGACGAGCTGTATTTCCTGATGCTTCCTCCGGGGTGGGGATACGTTGACCAGCCCCCACTAGCTCCGCTGCTCGCCAGGCTCCTCACTGGTGCGCTCGGCGAAGAGCCGTGGGCGGTCCGGATCCCGGCCACCGTGGCCACGGTGACCTCCGTGCTCGTCCTCGTGCTGATCACCCGGGAGCTCGGCGGCGGACGGGGTGCGCAGGCTCTGTGCGCGTGGGGCTACGCCTTCGCCGCCATGCCGTTGATCATGGGTCACGCACTGCTCACCTCGACCCTCGACCTTCCCGTGTGGCCGGCCGTCGTGCTCTGCGCGATGCGAGCTCAGCTTCGCCGCGAAGCGCGGTGGTGGCTGGTGGCGGGCGTCCTCGCGGGCGTGAGCATGTACAACAAGCTGCTCGTCGTCGTGCTCATCGCCGCCATGGCCGCGGGGCTGGCGCTGGTCGGGCCGCGCCGCATCCTGTGGTCGCGGTGGGTCCTGGCCGCGGCGGCTCTCGCGCTGGTCATCGGCTCGCCCAACCTGATCTACCAGGCCACGCACGACTGGCCCCAGTTGAGCATGGGAAACGCGCTCGCGGAGAACAACGCGGGCGAGGTCCGCATCATGATGTGGCCGTTCCTCCTCCTCATGCTTGGCCCGCCGCTGGTACCGATCTGGGTTGCCGGGCTGGTCGGCCTGGTGCGGCGACCCGACTGGAGACCGGTCCGATTCCTCGCCGCCGCGTTTCCCGTGCTCCTCGGGCTGGTCTTCCTGATGGGATCGCAGTTCTACTACCCCTTCGGCCTGCTGGCCGCGCTGTTCGCCGCCGGCTGCGTGCCCGCTGCCCAGTGGGTCCGGAACGTCCCGTGGCGGAAGGCGCTCGTCGTGGCCGCGGTGGCCGTGAACGCGGCGGTCAGCGTGGTGCTCGGGCTACCCGTGATCCCCACCTCTGCGCTCGGCGACACCCCGGTGCCCGCCGTCAACCAGGTCGCCCAGGACTCCGTCGGCTGGCCCACCTACGTACGGCAGATCGCGGAGGCACACGCCACGCTCCCCCGGGCCGACCACAGCCGGGCGGTGATCGTCACCAGCAACTACGGCGAGGCCGGCGCGGTCGACCGGTACGGCGCGCGGTACGGCCTGCCACGCGCGTACAGCGGCCAGAACCAGCTCTACTACGAGGCGCAGCCGCCGGAATCAGCAACGGTGGTGATCATCGTTGGCGGTCAACTGCGTACGGCCCGAGCACACTTCGCGTCGTGCATGCCGGCCGGCCGGCTCGACAACGGGCTCGGCGTCGATAACGAGGAGCAGGGCGAACCCATCGCGATCTGCCGCGACCCGATCGGCGGGTGGGACGCGGTCTGGCCGGCGTTCCGGCATCTGGATTGACCAACCATGGCGTCGGCCACGCCAGCACCTCGCTGGTCGAACACCGCGCAGGCTCTGGCAGGCTGCGTGCGTGGGCTTGAGGGCGGGCATCCGCGGCCTGAAGGTGCGCGACTGGATCGTCGCGATACTGGCCGCAGTCGCCATGCTGGTCCGAACGTCTTTGGGACCTGCCGTCACGGCTGTGCCGGCAGGCGCGGCCGCCGCGGCCGCACTCGCGATCATCGGAGGCGCCTGTCTGGTCTGCCGCCGCCACCGCCCATGGATCGTGGCATCCGTACTGGTCGTGGTGTCCGCCGCGATCGCCCTGCTCGCCGGACCAGGAGCACCGGTCGCCGGTTGGCTTGCGGTGATCGTCGCCAGCCGCCACGTACCCGGCCTCACGGCGGCTCTGCGCGGCGGCACCGCTATGGCCCTGGCCACGGCGGCCGGCAGCACCGTCGGTTCGCTCGTTCACGACGCAACGTCCGGACTACCCCTCTGGCTCCTTGCGACCCTCGTCGTTCTGCTGGCGTCGGCGCTCGCCCGACTGCAAGCTGCCCGCGCAGAGGCGCAGCGCCGCCAACGCGACGTGGAGCAGCGCCAGGCGGTGACCGGGGAACGATTGCGTATCGCCCGTGATCTACACGACCTGGTCGGACACGGGCTCAGCACCGTCGCGGTCCAGTCCGGTGCCGCCCGGACCGCGCTGCAAGCGGGCGATCCGACCACCGCCCTGCGGGCCCTCGGCGAAGTCGAGGCCGCCACCCGCGCCGCGCTCGCCGAGATGCGGCAGATGCTCGGCGTGCTCCGGCACGGCGAGCAGCCCGACGCGCCGGCACCGGGCCTCGACGGGATCGACCCGCTGGCGGACGCCGCGCGGGCAGCGGGCCATCGGGTAACGGTGACCATGTCCGGCGCCCTCGACGCGGTGCCGCCCGCAGCGGCGCTGTGCGCGTACCGGGTGGTGCAGGAGGCGCTGACCAACGTTGTCCGGCACGCGCCGAGGGCGGCCGTCGACGTCTCGCTGGCGGCGTCCGGTCGGCTTCTGACCGTCGAGGTGACCGATGACGGCACCGGCGGCGCGTCCGCCGTCGACCCGCACCGTCCCCGCTACGGCCTGGCAGGTATGCGGGAACGGGTCGCGGCGGCTGGCGGCACCGTCGACGCCGGACGGCGAAGCGGGGTAGTCGGGTGGCGGGTCGCCGCGCGATTGCCGCTGACGGAAGGGAACGGGATGAAGCCATGACCATCCGCGTGGGTATCGCCGACGACCAGTCCCTGGTGCGTGACGGGCTGCGGGTCCAGCTGCGCTACGCCGACGGGATCGAGGTGGTCGCCGAAGCCGCGAACGGCGAGCAGGCGGTGGCGCTGGCGCGGCAGCAGCGTCCCGACGTCCTGCTGATGGACATCCGGATGCCCGTTCTCGACGGCATCGAGGCAACCAGGCGGATTCGGGCGCGCCGCGAACTCGCCGCCGTCCGGGTACTCATCCTGACCACGTTCGACCTGGACGAGCACGTGTACGGGGCACTCACCGCCGGGGCCAGCGGCTTCCTGCTCAAGGACGCCAGCCCGGAGGAGATCGCGCAGGCGGTCCGGGTGGTGGCCGCCGGGGAGTCACTCCTGGCACCGTCCGTCACGACCCGGCTGGTACGCGAGTTCGCCGCGCGTCCGGCGGTCGGCCGCCCCCGACCGGGGCTGCTGGACGCGCTTACCGACCGCGAGCGGGAGGTTCTCGTCCTCGTCGCGCAGGGCCTGTCGAACTCCGAGATCGCCGGGCGGCTCGTGGTCAGCCCCTTGACCGCCAAGACGCATGTCAGCCGCATCCTGACCAAACTCGGCCTGCGTGACCGCACCCAACTCGTGATTGCCGCCTACGAAGCCGGCCTGATCGTGCCCGGCAGCGGCTGAGCCGAATACTCCGGACGGGCTACCTGTGCTTCCCGCGCCGTACGACGAGGTGCGTCGTCGCGGCGGACGGCGGCCGGCCTGGGTGTCCCTAGCGTCGAAGGTGCCCGCGAGGGCCGCGGGCAGCGACCAGGGAGCCCTTCGATGGAAGGCATTGCGGTCCACCGGCTGACGAAGCGCTACGAGCGCGTCACCGCCGTGGACCAACTCACATTCACCCTCGTTCCCGGCCGGGTCACCGGCTTCGTCGGCCGCAACGGGGCGGGCAAGACCACCACTTTGCGGATGGTGCTCGGGCTCACCCGTCCCACAGCCGGCGAGGCCACCGTTTCCGGCGTGCCGTACGCCCGCCTCCGCGACCCGTTGCGACAGGTTGGCGCGGTGATCGACGCCAACTGCTTCCACCCCGGATGGATCGGTCGGAACGCCCTGCGGTCGATCGCCCGCACCGCCGGGATCGGGGACAACCGCGTCGATGAGGTGCTCGGCCTCGTCGACCTCACGGCGGCGGCCGGACGCCGCGTTCGCGGCTACTCACTGGGCATGCGGCAGCGCCTTGCGCTGGCCGGAGCCCTGCTCGGTGATCCTGCCACCCTGGTGCTCGACGAACCGGCGAACGGGCTCGATCCCGATGGCGTGCGCTGGCTGCGGTCGCTGATCCGTGGACTGGGCGCGCAGGGCCGATCCGTCCTCGTCTCCAGCCACCAGTTGGCCGAGCTGTCCCAGACCGTCGACGACGTGATCGTGATCGAGCAGGGCCGGCTCGTCGCGCACGACTCCATCGCCGCCATCACGAGCGGCGCCGACTCGCTGGAGGACGGGTTTCTCCGGCTCACCGCCAGGGAGGCGGAATGACCACCCTCATTTCCGCAGAGTTGTTCAAGCTGCGGTCCACCCGTACCACGTGGGCAACCGCGGTCGCGTTGGCCGGTTTCGCCATCGCTCTTCTGGGATTCAACGCAGCATTGCTCGGCGATCCGGGCCAGCCGGAGGCCGTGCCGTCGACGCTGGTGGGTCTCGTTCGGACACCGGGCCCGTTCATCGGCGCTGGCGCGCTCCTGTTCGGACTGCTGCTGACGAGCTCCGAACACCGGCACGGAGTCGCGCTGATCACCCGCCTCGGTCACCCGCGGCTGCCCAGCCTGATCCTCGGTAAGGCCACGGCGGCAGCCATCACGGGGGTCGTGCTGGCCGTCGCGGTGGAGGCCATCATGGTCGGCGGCGGCACCATCCTGCTCGCCTCCCGGAACGTGGCCGTGGAACCCCTGCGGCACGGGATGCCCGGCGTGGTCGCCGGCGTCGTCGCGATCGGCGCGCTGTACGCGATCGCCGGCGTGGGCATCGGCGAGTTGCTCCGCAACCCCGCGCTCGCGGTCGGCGTCGTGCTCGGTTGGATGTTCGTCGCCGAAGGCGTGCTACCGGTCGTGCTGCGCGAGCCCGACGTCGCTCGTTGGCTACCATCCGGCTTGGTCACCGCCACGCTGTCCGCCGGCGCCTCGCCCGACGCGTCCTCGCCCGCCCCGGCGGCCGCTCTGGCGGTCCTCGCCGCGTACGCCGTCGGGCTCCTCATCGCAGGGCTGGGCCGGGCCTGCGCGACGGACCCCTGATCCTGCTCGGCTCGGCGCCCTGCTCGGCTCGGCGCCCTGCTCGGCTCGGTGCCCTGCTCGGCGGCGTCCTCGGTGAGTTCGTCGGCCTGCGGCCCACGCTGTTGGATAGTGGGCGGCATCATCGCTGTCTCTGCCCTGCCGGTCTACCGGGCCCTGCGCCATGTCCGGGACGTCGAGGACCTGGCCGCGTGGCACCTCGCGCCCGCGTCCGCGCCGACCGGTTAGCTGTCCAGTCGCTGGTTCCGCCTCCAGTTGTGGAGCTCGCTAAACCGATCTAGTCTCCGGATCAAACCGGTTTAGCAGGCAGTTGACGTTCTGGTAATCGGCATCGGGCCGAGGAGGCGTGGGTGACACGGCCAGGTCGACCGACGATCAGCGATGTCGCGCGCGCGGCCGGCGTGTCGAAGGGCGCGGTGTCCTTCGCCCTCAACGGTCGGCCGGGAGTGGCCGAGGAAACCCGGCAGCGCATCCTCGAGGCCGCGCGCACCCTTGGTTGGACGCCCAGCCACCGGGCCCGCGCCCTGTCCGCGTCCCGGGCGTTCGCCGTCGGCCTGGTGATCGCACGTCCCCCCGAACTGCTCGGCGCCGACCCGTTCTTCCCCACCTTCATCGCCGGCGTCGAGCGGACCCTGTCCCACCGCGGGCAGGCCCTCGTCCTGCAGATGGTGCCGGAAGCGGACGAGGAGGCCAGCTATCGGCGGCTCGCCGCCAACGGGCGGGTCGACGGAGTGTTCCTGCTCGACCTGCGCGTGCAGGACACCCGGCTCGCCCTGCTCGAAGAGCTCCAGATGCCGGCCGTCACAATCGCGCGACCCGACGTGCCCAGCCGCTATCCGGCGCTGCTGGTCGACGACGAGCCGGGCATCGCTGCCGCGGTGAACCATCTGATCGAGCTCGGGCACCGCCGCATCGCCCACGTTGCCGGACCACGGCACTTCCTGCACGGAACCGTCCGGCGCCGGGCGTGGGAGCGGGTCCTCACAGATGCCCGTCTGCCCATCGGCATGGTGGTGGAGTCCGACTTCTCGGCGGCCGGCGGAGCCCAGGCCACACGCGAGCTGCTCGACCGGGTCGACCGGCCCACGGCAGTCGTCTACGCCAACGACCTGATGGCGATCGCCGGACTCTCGGTCGCCCTGGAGTACGGCATCAACGTGCCCGGGCAGCTGTCGGTCACCGGGTTCGACAACACCGAACTGGCCGGCTACGTGACTCCGCCGCTGACCAGCGTCCGGACCGACCCGTTCGGCTGGGGCCGGGCGGCGGCACACGCACTGCTCGACCTCATCGACCGGGGGCCCTCTGGCGACATCCCCACGCCGCCAGCCCAGCTTGTCGTACGCGCCTCCACGGCGCCACCACCCAAACCCGCACGGCGGCGCCGTCCACCCGGCCAGCGACCGCCAACCCCGACCGGATCGGAGAAGACATGAGACGCACCATCCCGGCCCTCCTGACTGTCACCCTCGCGCTCGCCGCTGGCTGTGGCGATGGCGGTGGCGGTGGTGGCAACGCGGACAAGGCCAACGCCGCCAAAGGCCCGATCACCGTCTGGCTCTCCAACAACAAGGAAGAGTTGGCCTGGGGCAAGGCCATGGTCGAGGCGTGGAACGCGCAGCACGCCGACGAGAAGGTCACCGCTCAGGAGCTCCCGGCCGGCAAGACCTCGGAGGAGGTGATCGGCGCCGCGATCACCGCCGGAAACGCGCCGTGTCTGATCTTCAACACGGCGCCGGCCGCCGTACCTCAGTTCCAGAAGCAGGGCGGTCTGGTCCCGCTCGACTCCTTCGACGGCGCCACGCAGTACATCGCCGATCGCACCGGCGACACGGCCGAGCAGTACAAGTCCCCGGACGGCAAGTTCTACCAGATGCCCTGGAAGTCCAACCCCGTCATGATCTTCTACAACAAGCAGATCTTCGCGAAGGCCGGCCTCGATGCGGAGAAGCCCGCGCTGTCCACGTACGACGAGTTCCTTGCGGCCGCCCGGAAGATCAAGTCCTCGAAGGCCGCCCAGGCCGCCATCTGGCCCTCACCGGCCAGCGAGTTCTTCCAGCCCTGGTTCGACTTCTACCCGCTGTACGCCGCCGAGACCGATGGCAAGCAACTGGTCGAGAACGGCAAGGCCACGTTCAACTCGCCGGAAGGCCAGAAGGTAGCGGAGTTCTGGAAGAAGCTGTACGACGAGGGTCTCGCGCCCAAGGAGGCGTACAACGGCGACTCGTTCGCCGACGGCAAGGCGGCGATGGCCATCGTCGGTCCGTGGGCGATCGCCGTCTACGGCAGCAAGGTGAAGTGGGGCGCCGTGCCGGTACCGACCTCCAGCGGAAAGCCGGCCGACCAGATCAAGACGTTCAGTGACGCGAAGAACGTCGCGATGTACTCCGCCTGCAAGAACCGGGCCACCGCCTGGGAGCTGCTCAAGTTCGCCACCAGCAAGGAGCAGGACGGCGCGCTGCTGACCAAGACCGGTCAGATGCCGCTGCGTAAGGACCTGCCGACGGCCTACCCGGACTACTTCTCGAAGAACCCGGCCTACCAGGGCTTCGCGCAGCAGGCCGCCCGTACCGTCGAGGTGCCGAACGTGCCGAACTCGGTGGCCATCTGGCAGGCGTTCCGCGACGCGTACTCGGAGTCGGTGATCTTCGGTAAGAAGCCGATACCCGACGCCTTCTCCGCCGCGGCGCAGAAGGTCGACGAGCTCGCAGCCGGTTCCTGATGTCCTCCGCCCACGCCGGCGCCGCCGCTGCCACCGGGCCCGCGGCCCGTACCGGCGGCACCTCCCCCGCCGTGGGCGGGCCGTTCCGTGCCTCGCGGAACCCGGTGGCGGCCGTGCTCGGCCGCCACCCGGTGGGCATGGTCCTGGCCGCGCCCTACGCCGTATACATCGCCGTGGTGTTCGCCTACCCGCTCGGCTTCGCGGTCTGGATGAGCTTCCACGACTACTTCTTCGCCGCGCCCGGGGCGATTGTGGAGCGTCCCTTCGTCGGGCTGGCCAACTACCGGGCGGTGCTGACCGACGAGGGGGTCCGCCGGTCGTTCAAGAACATCCTGATCTTTCTGGTGATCAACGTCCCGCTCACCGTCGCGCTGGCGCTGCTCCTCGCCGTCGCCCTCAACCGGGTGGTCCACGCGCGTTCGTTCCTGCGGGTTTCGTTCTACGTCCCGTACGTCACCGCCAGCGTCGCCATCGTCGGCGTGTGGCTCTTCCTTTTCACCTCGAACGGATTCGTCAACAGCCTGCTCGGTCCGCTGGCACCCGAGCCGTCGTGGCTGGTCAACGAGACGCTGGCGATGCCGGTCATCGCGCTGTTCGTGGTCTGGAAGCAGCTCGGGTTCTTCATCCTGCTCTACCTGGCCGCGCTGCAGAACGTGCCGAAGGAGCTCTACGAGTCGGCGGCGGTCGACGGCGCGTCCAAGTGGCACCAGTTCCGGTCGGTGACCGTTCCTGCGGTGCGCCCGGCGACCGCGCTGGTGGCCATCCTGGCGACCATCACCGGCGCCAACCTCTTCACCGAGCCGTACCTGCTCACCGGCGGCGGCGGGCCGAACGGAGCGTCGGCATCGCCGGTATTGGTGATGTACCAGCGCGGCATTCAGCAGGGGGAGCCGGACGTCGCTGCCGCGATCGGCGTGCTCCTCGTCATCGGGGTGCTGATCATCTCGGCCATCAACCGCCGGCTGATCGAGAGGGACTGACGTGACATCGATATCCGCTGCGCGGCGCACCGGACCCCGCTGGCCCGGACTGCTCCGTTACGCCGTCCTGTTCGCCGGCGCCCTGATGTTCCTGTTTCCCTTCTACTACATGCTGATCGGCTCCCTACAGTCCGAACCGGACACGTCGGCGGCGGGCGCCTTCCCAACGTCCGGGTTCACCCTGCACAACTACGCCGACATCAACTCCCGGGTCGACCTGGTGCGCTCGCTGGTCAACTCGGGCATCTTCACGGGCGGGGTGATCCTCGGCACCGTCGTGTTCGGCGTGCTCGCCGGCTACGCCCTGGCCCGGCTGCACTTCCGCGGCCGGGGAACCCTCTTCGCGCTGCTCCTGCTGGTCCAGGTGGTTCCGTTCCAACTGCTGCTGATCCCCCTCTACGTGCTGATCGTGCGGGGCTACGGGCTGGCCGACTCCTATCTCGGCATGATCCTTCCGTTCGTGATCAACTCCACCGCCGTCTTCGTCTTCCGGCAGTTCTTCGTGCAGTTGCCCGACGACCTGTTCTCCGCGGCGCGCATGGACGGCGCCAGTGAGCTTCGGATCCTCTGGTCGGTCGCGCTCCCCCTGGTGCGGCCCGCGCTGCTGACCGCCGTCCTGCTCACCTTCATCGGACCGTGGAACGAGTTCCTCTGGCCCTTCCTGGTCACCAAGCAGGCGGACATGCAGCCGCTGGCGGTGTCTCTGGCCAACTACATCAGCAACGTGGCATCCCGGGCCGCCAACCCGTACGGCGCCATCCTGGCCGGTGCCTGCGTGCTGGCCGCCCCGGCCATCGCCCTCTTCGTGGCATTCCAGCGACATTTCGTCTCCACGGACATCGGCTCCGGCGTGAAGG
The DNA here is from genome assembly GCA_036384155.1 of Micromonosporaceae bacterium. Lineage (GTDB taxonomy): Bacteria > Actinomycetota > Actinomycetes > Mycobacteriales > Micromonosporaceae > DASVMV01. Next base: position 2,234 of record DASVMV010000132.1, on the reverse strand, counting down.
GTTGACATGCCGCAGGTCTCGACCACGATTCCGTACACCCTGACTCGGCTCGGCGTGGTCATGGCGCCCGATCCCGACAATCCGCTGGAAGCCGAGGGAGTGCTCAACCCGGCGAGCGGGCGTACCCCGGATGGACGGCTGCACCTGCTGCCACGCCTGGTCGCCACCGGCAACGTGTCCCGGGTCGGCCTGGCCGAGGTCGAGCTGCGGGACGGCGTACCGGTCGGGGTGCGCCGGCGAGGCCTCGTGCTGGCGCCGGACGAGGGCTGGGAACGCGGCCTGAAGAACGCCGGGGTGGAGGACCCGCGCACGACCTGGGTCCCGAGTCTGGGCCGGCACCTCATGACGTACGTCGCGTACGGGCCGCTCGGTCCCCGCCTGGCCCTGGCCGTCTCCACGGACCTGCAGTCCTGGCGGCGGCTGGGGCCGGTGCAGTTCGCCTATCAGCCCGACCTGGACACCGACCTCAACCTGTTTCCCAACAAGGACGCGGTCTTCTTTCCGGACCCGGTACCAGGCCCGGATGGCCGGACCTGCTACGCGATGCTCCACCGGCCGATGTGGGACCTGGGCTGGTTCCGTCCCGGCGAGGGCGTGCACCTGCCGGCCGGAGTCACCGACGAGCGGCCCGGCATCTGGATCTCCTACATTCCGGCAGACGTGGCGCTCGCGGACCTCAGCGCGCTCGCTCGCCCCCGGGATCACCGATGCGTGGCGCTGTCCCGGTTCCCGTACGAAGAGCTGAAGATCGGGGCCGGTCCGCCACCGCTGCGGGTGCCCGAGGGCTGGTTGCTCATCCACCACGGGGTGAGCGGGTACATCCCACGCGGCTGGGACCCCAGGAGGCAACGCGTCACGTACGGCGCCGGGGCGATGCTGCTCGACCCGGCCGATCCGGGTCGGGTGCTGGCGCGCACCGCCGAGCCGATCCTCGTGCCGGAAACGGAGGACGAACACCGCGGCACCGTGCCCAATGTCGTGTTTCCCACCGCGATCGAGCAGGTCGACGGAGTCCACTTCGTCTTCTACGGGATGGCGGACACGAAAATCGGCGTCGCGCGGCTGGACCGCCACCCATGATCGGAGTCGCGCTGCGGGGACCGATCCGATGACCGGGCCGCCGGTTCTGCGGATCGGCGTCGTCGGCGCGGGTGCGTTCGCGACGTTCCTGACCGGCGCCGTGCACGACCTGCCAGACATCCGCTTCACGGCCGTCGCCGATGCCGACCCCGACCGCGCCGCGCGGCTGTCCGCTGCGCTGGCGGCCCGGTCGCTGACCGACTGGCACGCGCTGATCGACTCCGCCGACGTGGACGCCGTCGTCATCGCCACGCCGCCCGCGACCCACGCGGAGATCGCGCGCGCCGCCCTGCTCGCCGGACGGCACGTCTTTTGCGAGAAGCCACTGGCCACCGAGGAGAACGCCGCCGCCGAAATTGCGGCCGCGGTGACCGCCAGCGGTCGCGCGCTCGTGGTCGACCACGTGTTGCGCTACAACCCGATCCTGCGGGCGCTGGGCCGGCTGCGCGGGCCGCTGCTCGGTCCGGTACGGCGGCTGGCGTTCGAGAACGATGCCAGCGACGAGGACCTCGGCCCGGGCCACTGGTTCTGGGATGAGCGCATCAGCGGCGGCATCTTCGTCGAGCACGGCGTGCACTTCTTCGACGCGGCGAACGCGCTGATCGGCTCGCCGCCCGACGCGGTGCAGGCCATGGTCGGGCGGCGCCCGGACAGCGACCTGATCGACCTCGCGGTCGCCACCACCCGGCACCCGGGCGGAGCGTTGGCGACCTTCGCGCACGGCTTCAGCCACGCACACCGGTGTGAGCGGCAGCTGATGCGCATCGACTTCGGCGTTGCCGAGGCCCGGATCAGCGGGTGGATTCCGGTGTACGCCGCAGTCGACCTGTGGACCGACGACGCCGGCGCGATCCTGGTGCACGGCCTGCCGGCCCGGGCCGGGGAACTGCTCGCCGTCGACGGTTACCGGCCCGGCCCTCGGGCCGGCATCGAGGTGGCCGTGCGCCGGTTTGCCGGTCCGGAAACGGCCCGGGAACGGGGCCGCGAGCGCCGGTTGCCGCACCACTGCCGGATCACCATCGACCTCGGCGGCGAAGCCGCCAAACAGCAGGTGTACGCCGAGAGCGTACGGGCCGCGATGACCGACCTCGCCCGGTGCGCCCGGATCGGAGGACGGCCGGCGGCCGGGGCCGTCGAGGGAGCCGCGGCGGTGG
>DASVMV010000131.1:0-2318 GCA_036384155.1 Micromonosporaceae bacterium | reverse complement strand
GCTCGACCCGCTGATCGCCGCGAGCGGCGTCAAGGGGATGAACCTCTCGGTGCTCGACGTCGCGACCGGGCAGTCGCTCTACGACCGGGGCGGCGACGTGCCGAACGTGCCGGCCTCGACGACCAAATTGGCTACGGCCGTGGCTGTGCTGTCGACCCGCGGCCCGGGTTTCCGCATTCCCACCCGTGCCGTGGCCGGCAATGCTCCGGGCGAGGTCGTGCTGGTGGGCGGCGGCGACCCGACGCTCGCGGTCGGCGCAACCGGCAGCTATCCCGGTGCGGCCCGGCTCGACCAGCTCGCCCAGCAAACCAGGCGGGCGCTGGGCGGCCAGACGCCGACCAAGGTGACAGTCGACGCCTCCCTCTTCACCGGCCCGCGCTACGAGCCGGGCTGGGACCCGGGCACGCCGACCGAGGGATACGGCGCGGCGGTTACCGCGCTGATGACCGACGGGGCGCGGGTCGATCCCCGGCAGGCGACCGGCCCGGCGCAGCGGGTGTCGGAGCCGGACCTCGCGGCCGGCCGTTCCTTCGCCAGACTGCTCGGGGTGCCGCCGACCACCGTCACCCAGGGCACCGCACCCGCCCCGGCGGCATCTCCGGCGGCAGCCGGTGCACCGGGAGCCGAGCTCGGCCGGGTCGAGTCGCCGCCGATGCTGCGGCTGGTCGAGTTCATGCTCGGTGAGAGCGACAATGTGGTCGCCGAACTCCTGGCCCGCCAGGTGGCGCTCGCCCGCAACCAGCCGGCGTCGTTCACTGGCGCCGCGGCCGCCGTCGACGGCGTACTGGCCGACCTGGGTCTGGACGCCGGGCAGAGCGCGCTGGCCGACGGCAGCGGCCTGTCCCGCAGCAACCGGATCACCGCAGACCTGCTTGCGAAGCTGCTGGCGCTTGCGGCCGATCCGGGCCACCCCGAACTCGCGGGTATCGCCGCCGCGCTGCCGGTCGCGGCCTGGTCGGGCACGCTGCGGGACCGGTACGGCACGGCGGCCGGCGGATCCTCCGCGGCCGGTGTGGTACGCGCGAAAACCGGGACGCTGTCCGGCGTGCACAGCCTCGCCGGGATGGTGACCACCGCCGACGGACGGCTGCTGGCCTTTGCGATCATGGCCGACGATGTTCCATCCACGCTCGACGTCCGCCCGCGGATGGACCGGATGGCCGCCGCGCTGGGCGCCTGCGGGTGCCGCTGAACTGCCATTTCGGCCGGTTGCGGCGGCCGTCGGCGGATCGCGCGCCGGGGTGGGGTTGTGCCGGCCCAGGTACCGTGGGCCTCATGGCGCAGTTCGTGGACTGGGATCTGGCCGCCGCCACCGCCGGGGCGCTGGGCAAGACGGGACCGAAGGTCTCGTACGACGAGGCCACCCGCGTGGTGGCCGACCTGCGGAAGCTGACCGATGAGGCGGCCGGGCACGTGGTCGCGTACACCGGGCTGCAGTCGCAGGTGGCACACCCACCGGTGCGCGTGGTCGACCGCCGGGACTGGGCCGCGGCCAACATCGCCGGTCTCCGCGACGTGATCAGCCCACTGGTCAGCCGGCTCGCCGGGGAGCGGCCCCCGGGGGCGCTGACCGAGGCGATCGGCTCGCGGTTGACCGGCGTGCAGGCCGGCACCGTGCTCGCCTATCTGTCCGGCCGGGTGCTGGGCCAGTACGAGGTCTTCTCGGCCGACCCCGGCCAACTGCTGCTCGTGGCGCCCAACATCGTCGAGGTGGAGCGCAAGCTGCAGGCAGACCCCCGGGACTTCCGGCTCTGGGTATGCCTGCACGAGGTGACCCACCGCACCCAGTTCACCGCGGTGCCCTGGATGCGTGGCCATTTCCTCGGCGAGGTGCAGGCCTTCGTCGATGCTTCCCACCTGGGCGGGGAGAGTCTCGTCGAGCGGGTCCGGCGGGCCGTGGCGACGCTCGCCGATTCGGTCCGTGACCCGGAGAGCCGGGCGAGCGTGCTCGACATCGTGCAGACCCCGGCGCAGCGCGCCGTTCTCGACCGGCTGACCGCCCTGATGACCCTGCTCGAGGGCCACGCCGAGTTCGTGATGGACGGGGTCGGCCCGCAGGTGATCCCCAGCGTGGACCGCATCCGGGCCTCGTTCAACCGGCGGCGTGAGGCCGGCAACCCGCTGGAGAAGGCGATCCGGAAGATCCTCGGCATCGAGGTCAAGATGCGCCAGTACGCCGAAGGCCGCAAGTTCGTCCACGGTGTGGTCGAGCGCGTGGGGATGGACGGGTTCAACAAGGTGTTCGGCTCGCCGTTGACCCTGCCCCGGCTCGACGAGTTGGGCGACCCGGACGCCTGGGTGGCCCGGGTGCACGGGCC
>DASVMV010000130.1:0-5053 GCA_036384155.1 Micromonosporaceae bacterium | reverse complement strand
GGCCGGCCCGAGGATCCGCGCCGGGTCGGCGGCCGGGTCCCGTCGCCACACCGTCCAGGCGCCGAGCAGCCCCAGCAGGAGGCAGGCCAGCGGGACCAGCAGCTCCGGTCCGATGTGGACCAGTTCGACCGCGGCCCGAAGCGGGGGCGGCGTGGTGAGCGCCGGACCGGTGTACTCGCCCGCCCACTCCGGCGGCGTTGGGGTCAACAGGCGGTCGCCGAAGCCCTCCACAAAGGCCACGAACCCGAGCAGCGCGCTCGGCACGGCGAGCACCACGACCGGCCAGGACATCGGGGCCGGCGGCTCGTGCGCCCGGACCGGCGACCGGGGCGGCCCGAAGAACGTACGCAGCCACAGCCGGGCGGCGTACCCGGCGGTGACCACGGCGGTTGCGATGCCGGCGGCGTAGATGAGCCCGGCCACCCAGCCCAGCTCGCCCGCGGCTGCCGCGAGCACCGCGTCCTTGCTCCAGAAGCCGGCCAGCGGAGGCAGGCCCATCAGCGCGCCGAGGCCAATCGTCATCGACCAGAACGTAACCGGCATCGACCGGCGCAGGCCGCCCATGGTGGACATCAGGTTGGAGCCCACGGCGTGGATGACCGAGCCGGCGGCCAGGAACAGCAGCGCCTTGAAGGCCGCGTGGGTCAACAGGTGGAAAAGGGCCACGGCCGGAGCGCCGACGGCGAGCGCGCCCGCCATGTAGGCCAATTGGGAGACCGTCGACCAGGCGAGCACCCGCTTGATGTCGTCCTGTGCGGTTGCCGCCAGGGCGCCGAGCACCATGGTGATCGCGGCCAGCACGCCGAGCACCATCAGCGGCGTCTTCGGCACCGCGAAAACCGGGAACAGTCGCGCCACCACGTAGATGCCGGCGGCGACCATGGTGGCCGCGTGGATGAGCGCCGAGATCGGGGTGGGGCCGGCCATCGCGTCGGGCAACCAGGTGTGCAGCGGGAACTGGGCACTTTTGCCCACGACGCCGGCCAGCAGCAGCAGACCGGCGACCGTGAGCGTGGCCGTGTCGAGCTGCCGGGTTGCCACGGCACCGAGGACGTCGGCGATCCGGAAGCTGCGCACGCTCACGCCGAGCACCGCGATGCCGAGCAGGAAGCCGACATCGCCCACCCGGGTCACCAGGAAGGCCTTCACGGCGGCGCGCGGCGCCTCCGGCAACCGTCGGTCGTGGGCGATCAGCAGGTAGGAACAGATGCCCATGACCTCCCAGCCGACCAGCAGGGCGATCAGGTCACCGGCGACCACGACCAGCAACATGGCTGCCGTGAAGAGCGAGACCTGGGCCGCGTACGGCGGGTACCGGTCGTCGTCGGCGAGGTAGGCGGTCGAGTAGACCTGCACCGCGAGCGCCACGGCTGCGACCGCGAGCGAGACGTAGATCGCCGCCCAGTCGACCCGGACGCCGTACGTAACGGGCAGTCCGCCGAAGTCGACCACCTGCACGAACGTGCCGTACGGGTGCCGGAATTGCAGTGCCAGCGCGGTGGTGATCAGCAACGCGGCGGCGGCGCCGGCGATGCCGAGGGCGGCCGCCGCGCGCCGGGCGGACAGCGGCAACAGCAGCCCGATCAGGGCTGCCGCGAACGGGACGGCCGGCAGCAGCGGCCCCAGCACGTCAACGCTCATTCGACGCTCACCGCACGGCCTCGGCGGCGGCTGCGGGCAGGTCCGCGTTTCCGTCCAGGTTTCCGTCGTCCACGTTCCCGTCGTCCAGGTTTCCGCCATCCAGCGGCACCTCGTCGACGGCCGTACTCGCCCGTAGCCGGTAAAGCTGCAGCACGATGGCCAGCCCGACGCCGATCTCGGCGGCGGCCAGCACGATCACGAAGAGCGTGAAGATCTGACCGGTATGCGGCAGCGCGGCCCGCGCGGTCGTGTCGGCGGTCACCAGCACGAGATTGACCGCGTTGAGCATGAGCTCCACGGCCATCAGGAGCAGTACGGCGTTGCGCCGCCGCAGCACGCCGTAGACACCGAGCCCGAAGAGCAGCGCGGCGATGACGTACGGGATGACAGGTCTCATCGGCGGCCGTCCGCGCCGGGTGGAGTTGGCCGCTCGGCGCCGATGTCGGGGCGCGAGATGACGATTGCGCCCACCAGAGCGGCCAGCAGCAGGACCGAGAGCACCTCGAACGGCAGCACCCAGGTGCGGAAGATCTCGGCGCCGAGGCGCTCGGCCGTACCGGCGGCGGGTAGCTCGACCCGCGACCAGCGGAAGGCGTCGACGAGCAGCGCCGCCAGACCGACGCCCGCTCCGACTCCGATCAGCGCGGCCGGCCATCCCGGACGGTCGAGGTCGGCGGACGGGCCGATCGGCGCCCGGGTCAGCATTACCGCGAAGAGCAGCAGCACCACCACCGCACCCACGTAGATCAGCACCTGTACCCAGGCCACGAGCTCGGCGGTCAGCACCAGGTAGAGGCCGGCTACCGCGCCGAGGCAGACGACCAGGTAGAGGCCCGCGCGGACGAGGTGTCGGGTAGTCACCACGAGCAGCCCGGCGCCCACGGCGACCGTTCCCAGCGCGACCAGGAGTACGTCGACGACGCTCATGCGGGCGTCTCCGGCTCACGAGGCGGCGCCTCCGGGGGCGGCTCACGGCGCGGCGTCTCGGCCTCGCCAGCCGGCGCCGCACGGGTGCGCGCCGGACGGGCTGCCGTGCGGCCGGGCGTGGGGCGGGTGGTTGCCGCGCTACCGGGCGTCGATGACTTGCGCGTCGCCGCGGTCTCCTCCTTGGCCGGTTCGCCGTTGCGGTCGTGGGCGGGCGGCGGCGGCACGGTGGGCATCCACTCGCCGAGCCGGTCCTTGTCGTGCAGCAGGTCGCGGATGTCGTACTCGGCGTACTCGAACTCGGGCGACCAGAAGAGCGCGTCGAAGGGGCAGACCTCGACGCAGATGCCGCAGTACATGCAGAGCGCGAAGTCAATGTCGAACCGGTCGAGCACGTTGCGCTGCCGGGCCCGGGCCGCGCCGGGCACCACGACCTCCTCCTTGTGCGAGTCGATGTAGATGCACCAGTCGGGGCACTCGCGGGCGCACAGCATGCAGACCGTGCAGTTCTCCTCGAGCAGCGCGATGACCCCCCGGGAGCGGGGTGGCAGGTCGGGCGTCACATCGGGGTACTGCTGGGTGTGTGACGGGCGGGTCATCGTCTTGAGCGTGACCGCGAGACCCTTCGCCAGCCCGGCCCCCGGGACGCCGTTGTCGTTCATGGCGCCCATCCTGCACCCTCCACACCCGGCGCGCGAGCACTCCCCGCGTCGGCCCGCCGGAGTACCGTGATCCTGAACGCGCCCTCGCACTCGAAGGGACGGACGAGTGATGACCGCCGCGCTGAGCGAGGCCTACCCGCCGCCGGGCGGGTGGACTACAAGCGACCTCGACAACCTGCCGGATGATGGCCGCCGCCGCGAGCTGCTGGACGGAGTCCTGATCATGTCGCCTTCCCCGACGGCGGCCCACCAGACCATCGCCTGGCGACTCGCCGCCGCGCTCGACGAAGTCTGCCCCGACGAGTACGACGTGACGCAGGGCGTCGAGGTGCGGATCAACCACCGCCGCTCGTTCATCCCGGACGTACTGGTCACCACGGGGGCGGCCGCCGCCCGCCGGACCGCGAAGTACGAGCCGCACGAGGTGGTGCTCGCGGTCGAGATCGTGTCGGACAGCTCCGAGTCGATGGACCGGGTCCTCAAGCCGGCCCTGTACGCCAAGGCGGGCATTCCGTTCTACTGGCGGGTGGAGGTCGAGGACGGCGCGCTGGTGGTCTACACGTACAAGATCGACCCGGTTGACGAGGTCTACACCGAGACCGGCCGGTGGACCGAGTACGTCGATACTGCCGAGCCGTTCCCGGTCAACCTGCCGATCGCCCGGCTGACTCCGCGTCACCTGTAGTGCCACCTGTCGCGCCACCGGTGGCCGGTGGGCGGCTGCCTCGTACACGTCGGAACCTCAGTTCAGGGCGACCCGGACGGCGGCGGTCAGCACCAGCTGCGTCAGCGCGACCGGCACCAGCACCAGCCAGCACAGCCGCTGGAGCTGGTCCTCCCGCAGCCGCGGGTACGACACGCGCAACCAGATGACCAGGAACGCGACGGCGAACACTTTGAGCAGGGTCCACAGCCAGCCGACGTACGCATCGCCGAACGGGCCCCGCCAGCCGCCGAGGAACAGCACCGTGGTGAGCGCGGCGATGACGACGATGCCGACGTACTCGGCGAGCAGGAAGAACGCGAACCGCAGCCCCGTGTATTCGGTCAGATAGCCGAAGACCAGCTCAGAGTCGGCGACCGGCATGTCGAACGGCGGCCGGCGGATCTCGGCCAGGCCGGCGACGAAGAAGACCACCATCGCGGGCGCCTGCCAGAGCAGCCACCACGGCTCCCACGCCGCGACGATGCCCGGCAGGCTCAGCGTGCCCGCCGCCATGGCCACCGACGCGGCGGCGAGCACCAGCGGAAGCTCGTACCCGAGCAGCTGCGCCGCGGCGCGCAACCCGCCGAGCAGGCTGTACTTGTTGGCCGACGCCCAGGCCGACATGAGGACGGCCACCACGCCCACCCCGACCACGGCCAGGACGAAGAACAGCCCGATGTCCAGCGGCTGGCCGACCAGGTCACCCGGCCCGAGCGGGATGACCAGAAGAGCCAGCAGGTACGGCACCAGCGCGATCAGCGGCGCCAGCCGGAAGACCGCCCGGTCGGCGTCCCGCGGCGCCACGTCCTCCTTCTGCACGAACTTGACGCCGTCGGCGATCAGTTGGGCCCAGCCGTGGAAGGCTCCGGCGTACATCGGACCCAGTCGCCCCTGCATGTGGGCCATGACCTTGTGTTCGGTCTGACCAACGATCAGGGGCAGGGTGAGGAACGCGGCGACCACGCCGACCACCCGGATAGCCAGTTCCAGCCAGAGCGGCATCAGACGTCGGCCCCGCCTTCGGCTCCGGGCGCCGCCGCCGGCCGTCGCGCCGGCCGGTCCGGGCTGGCCGGAGGGCCCCACTCCCCCGGTGCCGGTACGCCCGGTGGGCGCATCGGCT